>JACDBQ010000170.1 GCA_013694845.1 Acidobacteriota bacterium | reverse complement strand
GTGTGCCGCACGCTGTCGTGCGCACTCAATGGCGCGGAGCGGGTCACCGAGGCGCTCAGCGAGAAGCTCGGGATCAGGGTGGGCGAAACGGATCGGTCCGGCATGTTCACGCTGCTCGAATTCGAGTGCCTCGGCGCCTGCGACCGCGCCCCGGTGGTCATGGTCAACAACGAGCTCTGGCACGAGACCCTCCGTCCGGAAGACGCCGGCCGGCTGGTAGATGAGATCAAAGGGAAAGGTGACGCGGCCCTTAGCGGGTGTCATCTCAAGATGGAGCGGTAGAGCGTCCTGACGACATTCAACACGAGGGCCACGAAGGACACCACGAACACAAAGACTTTCTTTCTAGGTGTTCCTTGGGGTCTTTGTGAGCGTCGTGCCGAAAGTCGTGGTTAGGAATGCAGCGTGACCGTGTAAAGGCGATGGAACCAGTACTCACTAAATACATCCGCGAGCCAAACAGCTACACCCTTGACTTTTCAGTCAGGCACCAGGCCTACGAGGGGCTCAAGAAGTCGCTCGCGATGCCGCCGAACGACGTCATCGAGCTGGTGAAGGCGTCGGGGCTGCGAGGCCGCGGCGGGGCCGGGTTCCCTACCGGGTTGAAATGGCAGTTCGTCCTCAAGGACACGCCGCTGCCCAAGTACATCGCCTGCAATGCGGACGAGAGCGAGCCGGGCACATTCAAGGATCACGTGCTGATGGAGCGCAATCCGCATTCGCTCTTCGAGGGTTGCCTGATTGGCTGCTGGGCGATCGGCGCGAAGGTGGCCTACATCTATATCCGCGGCGAGTTCTACCACGTCCAGAAGGTGATGGAAGCGGAGCTGGCCAAGGCCTACGCCGCCGGGTATGTCGGCAAGAACATCATGGGGTCGGGCTTCGACTGCGACATCGTGATCCATCGCGGCGCCGGGGCGTACGAAGCCGGCGAAGAGACCGCGCTGATCGAATCCCTGGAAGGCAAGCGCGCCCAGCCACGCATCAAGCCTCCGTTTCCGGCCGTGTCGGGCTTGTACAACTGTCCGACCGCGGTGAACAACGTCGAAACGCTGTGCAACCTGCCGCCGATCATTCTCAACGGCGCCGAATGGTTTACCAGCCTCGGGCCCGAGAAGAACGGTGGCCCGAAGCTGTTCTGCATCAGCGGTCACGTGAAAAAACCAGGCGTCTATGAAGCGCCGATGACGATCACGCTGCGCGAGCTGATTTACGACCGGGCCGGCGGTGTGCGCGGCAACCACACGCTGAAGGCGGTGATCCCCGGAGGATCCTCGGTGCCCATCCTGCTCGATCACCAGCTCGATATTCCCGCCTCGTTCGACGACGTGGCCAAGGCCGGATCGATGCTGGGGTCCGCCGGCATCATCGTGATGGACGAGACCACCTGCATGGTCTGGGCGGCGCGCAACCTCCTCTACTTCTACAAACACGAATCGTGCGGCAAGTGCACCCCGTGTCGTGAGGGCGGGGACTGGCTCTGGAAGATCCTGACCCGGATCGAGGCTGGCGAAGGCGTCATGCGGGACATCGACCTGCTCGTGAGCGTCGGCGGCAATATCGCGGGCAAGACGCTGTGCGCCTTCGGCGACGCCGCCGCGACGCCGGCATTGACGACCGTGAAGCATTTCCGAGCAGAGTTCGAAGCCCACATCCGCGAAGGCCGGTGCACCGTGCCCTCGGACTGGCGCGCGGCCACGATGCCGGTTGCCCACGCACACTGATCGACGTGAAAGAGAACGCGCACACGGTCCCTGACACCATGAGCACCAAGACCACCAGGAGCACAAAGAAGAACACAACCTCGGGGACCTTGGTGGTCCTGGTGGCTTGGTGTCCGTCGTGACCATGCCGTGCACGCGTAGAGCCTACTGATCATGAGCGTCGATCCGCAAATCGTCGCCCAGCTCGGCCTGATCTTCGTCATCTTCAACATGCTGGTGCTGTCGGCCGCCTTCATGGTCTGGATGGAACGAAAGGTCTGCGCCTACATCCAGGATCGCGTGGGGCCGAATCGGGTGGGCTTCGAAGGCGTCCTGCAGCCGTTCGCGGACGTCATCAAGCTGATGTTCAAGGAGCAGCTCCGGCCCAAGGCGGCCGATGCGGTTCTCTTCGCCATCGCGCCGGTGATCTCCGCCTGCGCGGCGTTCGCCGCGTTCTCGGTCATTCCGTTCGGCACGTCGACGACGGTGTTCGGCCTGCTCGACGAGCCGATCCCGTTGCAGGTGACCGACGTCAACGTCGCCGTGCTCGTGATTTTCGCGATTGCGTCAATGGGCGTCTACGGGATCGTCCTGGCGGGCTGGTCCTCGAACAGCAAGTACTCGCTGCTCGGTGCGCTACGGTCGGCGGCCCAGATGATCAGTTACGAGCTGTCGTACGGCCTGGCGCTGGCCGCGGTCATCATGCTGGCCGGGTCGCTGTCGCTCAGGGACATCGTCCTGAACCAGTCGGGCACGTGGTGGGGGTTCATCCCGAAGTGGTACGTCTTTCTGCAGCCGATCGGGTTTTTCGTCTACATGGTTGCAGGCGTCGCCGAAACCAACCGCGCGCCGTTCGACTTCCCGGAAGCGGAGCAGGAGCTGGTCGCCGGTTATCACACCGAGTACAGCTCGATGAGCTTCGCGCTGTTCTTCCTGGCTGAATACGTGAACATGGTGACGGTCGCGGCGGTCGCCACAAGCCTCTATCTGGGTGGGTGGCTCGGCCCCTTCCTCCCGGACTGGCTGGCCTGGGTCTGGTTTCTCGTCAAAGTCTTTCTCATTCTCTTCTTCTACGTGTGGATGCGCTGGACCCTGCCGCGGTACCGCTACGACCAGCTGATGGAGTTCGGCTGGAAATGGCTGCTGCCGGTCGGCGTGTTGAACCTGCTCGCGACGGCGGCGCTGATCCTGTGGCTCGGATGATCCCTCATTCTTATGGACGCTAGCGCAATAGCTTTTTACATCTTCGCGGCCATCACGGTCGTCGCCTCGCTCGGCGTCGTCGGGCAGCGCAATCCGATGTACAGCGTCATGCTGCTGATTACGTCGTTCGGCGCGCTCGCCGGGCTGTACGTGCTCCTGGACGCGCCGTTCACGGCCGTGACCCAGATCATCATTTACGCCGGCGCCATCATGGTCCTGTTCCTGTTCGTCGTGATGCTGCTCAATGTGCCAAGAGAGGAGCCGGCCCCATCGGGGGTCCTGGCGGCACTCGGTCCGCGCGGGATGCAGGCGGCAACCGTGTTGTCGCTCGTGCTTGGTCTCGAGATCGTCTGGGCGCTCTCGAAGGTGAACCGCGGATGGTTCGCCCAGGACGCGGCGGCCACGTCGGTGAGCTCGGTGACGCTGATCGGCACCACCCTGTTCACGCGACACGCGTTCGCCTTCGAGGCGACATCGATTCTGATCCTGGTTGCCATGGTCGGCGCGGTGGTTATCGCGCGGAGGGAGCGCTGATCGTGATCCCGTTGAACCACTACCTCATCCTGTCGGCGATCCTGTTCGCCATCGGCACCACCGGCGTGTTTCTGCGCCGCAACCTGATCACGATGCTGCTGTCGGTCGAGATCATGCTGAACGCCGTCAACCTGACCTTCGTCGCGGTCGGGCGGTACCTCGGCACGGTCGACGGACAGATCATCACGTTTTTCGTCATGACGGTCGCCGCGGCTGAAGCCGCGGTGGGTCTCGCGCTGGTGATCTCGCTCTTCCGGCACCGCGAGACGCTCAACCCCGACGCCTTCTCGTCGCTCAAGTGGTAGGCATGCTGTTACTGATTCCGCTGCTGCCGTTAGCCGGCTTCCTCCTCAACGCGCTGTTCGGACGGCGGCTGCCGAAGTCGATGTCCGGC
>JACDBQ010000174.1 GCA_013694845.1 Acidobacteriota bacterium | reverse complement strand
CCACCGCACTCTGCCATTCTCGACGGTCGCCGCTCGCGTCTGCACGCGTGCCCGCGGCAGCTGAAACGTCGAGGGGCCGAGGCTCGTGCTGGGCGTTCGCTCCCGATGACCGTGGCGGTAGCCTTGGCCTCGCTGTTGGGTCAGACGTGGGCCGGGTGGTTCGACTACAACGCCGATGCGAGCGCGAAGTCGTCGGTGTCGTCAGGGACGTCCAGTTCACTGGTGCCGACCAGCCCCGTTGAGCACCGGACGGAGGGTCCGCGTAACCTTCACCACTCCTTTTGAGCACGAAGCACAGCACGGATGTCCTTGTACACAGACGGGGCTTCGTCGCGAAACTTCTCGGCGAGTCGGTAGTCGTACCAGACTGCCGCCATCTGCCGGCGCAGTTTCCGCTCCGTCACTTTGGCTCGTGCCGCCGTTCGGCTCAGCGCGCGGCCCGCGCCGTGCGCACTTGAACACAACGCCGGTTCGTGACCTCGTCCCTCCACATGAAAGCTCGGGCTGCCCATCGACCCTGGCAGCACCCCCATCTCCCCGTGTCCTGCTGGCATCGCACCCTTTCGGTGGATCCAGAGATCGCCACCGTGTTGTTCGGGCGATACGTGGTTATGGTCGGTCGTGATGGCCGTTTCCCAACAGAGTCGCGCGCTCAATCTCGCCTCCATCACGGTGCCCACCTCCGCGGCTATCGCCCTCCGGTTTGCCTCCGCGAAGCGCCTCGCCCAGGACGCATCATGTAGATATGCAGCACCACGGTCGTTTCTAACGTCCAACGCGCGTAGTCCACCACCAACATCCTCCGCTTGGCGCAGGTGGTGGTCGCGGATTGCCCAGCCGATCCCTCGCGATCCACTATGGACCATCAGCCAAAGGCGGCCGTCTTCATCGGACTGAAGCTCGATGAAGTGGTTTCCGCTCCCGAGTGTCGCGAACTCGATCGCCCCCTCGGTGCGGCGCATGGCCTCGAGACTGGAGTGACTCAATGTCGCGGTCTCCAGGTCCGCGGGCTGGGTGATTGCCGCACGCCGGTTCCGCCGTCGCGCCGGCACCGCGCGGCCGAGCGCGACCAGCACTCGGCCGGCTATTCCAGGGTCTTCGAGCGCGGTGGCTTCCACGTCCAAGGCGACGCCCAGCATGCCGCAGCCGACGTCGCCTCCGACAGCCTGTGGATAGATCAAGTGCGACGTGGCAACGACGACACCGATGCAGACGTCGGCTGCGAGGTGCACGTCAGGCATGACCGCGATTTGCTGAACGTCCGGGGCGTGCCGGAGGCGCTCGATCGCCTCCGACACGTCTCGGTCCATTGGTGCCGCCAGCCAAGTCCGCATCGGTGCGAGCGACGACTCAGTCATCGTCACCTCCACCCGGCGTCGTTGGTACGAACGACAGCTCGGGCGCTCGCTTTCGGCTGATCGTCATCGCCAACTCCGAACGCAGACGTGCGGCGTCCTGGCGGCGGCTGCCCAGCGCATCCGGCACCGAGCGGTTCGCGGGTACGACAACGTGCACTGACAGGTGCCCGCAATCCGGCGCGGGCGTGACATCATCCACGAACAATTCGTTCAGACCATCATCTTCATACCGGTCTGCGAAGGGCGAGGTTCAGCGCTCGTTGAACCTGTCGACAGAACTGCTGTGCCTTACGTTGTCCCTGCCGACCCTGGGACATGCTGGCGCTCCTGCCTTCGCCAAGCGCCTCTGCGAAATCTGGGTCCACGAATGGCGACGACTCTCTACGACGACGATTGTGGTGTTTCAAGAAAATGCTCCCCTGTTGCGCGCGCACGCGCACCCGGCCCGTACGCAAAGGCGTACGGAGCGGCTGTCAACTTGTTATTGGTTGAAAGCGATGGGAGCCGGCCCGGCCGGCCGGGCTAGTTACTCGGCGGTGGGCAGGCTCGACAGCATCGGGCGGCGTGCAATAGGGGACATGGTCTCCTCCGCGGTTGCTTCGAGTTTTGAGATGGCAAGGACACTTCGATAATGTTCAGCACGCTATTGTCGCTTGAACAACCCTCGCCTGAAGGCGAGGGATTCTGGGTCGACTGAAGTCGACTAAAGATTCGCCCGTCGCCACATCATGCAGGCGCGTTACTCGGTAACTCCAAAGTGGTCGTCGTCCTGGGGTTCGGCACCTTGCAACCGGATATACTCCTGCACCACCTCGTCGGTCACGTTCCCGGTGGTGCATACGAAGTACCCTCGGCTCCACAGGTGCCGACCCCAGAACTCCGCCCG
>JACDBQ010000168.1 GCA_013694845.1 Acidobacteriota bacterium | reverse complement strand
GCCCGGCAGGCCTCCGGCCACGACTGCAGGCTCCGGTTGATCGACTGGATCAGCGCCACGCCCACACGACCGCTGGGGCCGCGAAGCTCGTGCCTGACATGGTGAGACCCACCGCCGTCACGTGCGTGCCGTTAGCCGAGACGTCAGGCAGTTCACGGTCGCCATGCGGGCTCGCGAGGTTCCTGAACACCGAACTGCCGGACATCGATGTGCCCGTATCGTCGTGGTTCGCGACGACCAAGCCGTTGAAGCCTTTGTGGTTCACGAACTCGTCCTGCGGAGGGTCGATGTCGTCCGGATCGGTGGCCCAGAAGTTACCGGCCGCCTGACAGATCGTGGGGTAGGGTATGTGAATCGCGAGCCAGTCCTTGTAGACGTCGTCGAAATTGAGGCTGGAGCGGCCTGGCTCGTCGTCGCGGTGGAAGCTCTGGCTAATGACCGTGCAGCCCTGTTCTACCGCCCAGGCGAGCGCATCGAGATCGGTCGAATTCGCCGAGAACAGGTTGCAGGCCGGCGCGAGGCCCAGGGATCCCGTGCGCTGGCGGTTACGGATGACCGCGTGGGTCAGCCGGGAGTGCTCGTCGGTGTCCGGTGCTGACGTGTAGCGGCCGGAGATGATCAGTTGGTTCTGCCGATCGGGTCCGTCTTCCCACACCGCGACGTTGACGCCGGCGCCGCGCACCTTCCGCATGCGCGGCGTCCGCGCGTGCGATGGCCACCGAATAGGTCAGGTCCACTCGTCCGGTGGGGTCAGCGAGGAACAGGCCCACGACCCGTTCGTCCGGCTCAAGCCGCGCGATCTCGCCCGGGGTGAGCCTCGCGTGGACAATAGGAGCGAGCCGATCCGCGCGCGCGGCGCGACCGAGGCGTGATTCGGCCATTTTCGCGGGGAACACCCGCGTGACCTTCGCCACCGCTGCTTCCCGTCGATGCACCTGGGCTCCGGGTTTCGGCGCACGGCCGCGTCGGGGCCTCGGCTCGGGCGCGAGCGCCTCGTCGCAGCGGAGCCAGATCGCGACCGGCAGATCGCGGGTGCCCGACTGCATCCGCGCATGGAGGCCTGGATCACGCTTTCCATACGTGCGGGCTCGCGCTTCGGCGATGCGGCCTAGGACAGCGGCCCCCTCCACCGGCGTGCCCGTCTGGTCGAACGCGAGCGACACCGGCGCACCCGTCCGGCGATGGACGCCCTTCATGAACTCAAGAAAACGGCCTGCCGGGCGCTGGTCGGAGCGCAGGCGCTCCACGTGCCGCGCGTGCACGCGCACCCGGCTTACTGCGTGGATGCGCACCGTCGACGGGACCTTCGCTACCGAGTCAGTGAGGAAGAACGGAGTGACCTGGCCGTTGGCGCGCAGGTAGTGCGGCCCCGGCGGCAGCGTCTCCAGCGGTGTCCACCGCGCCGTGCGTCCGCGCCGCCGCACGTCCACCCGGCCGCGCACGCCATCGACGACCACGCCCGATTGCGCGTCCCGCGGGTCCCACGCCTCCTCGAGCGTCACCTCCAGTCGCGTTCCCGGAAACACCACCTCGAAGGGTGTGATGCTTGTCCCCGCACTGCATGCTCGTGCCATCTGTCCTCGACTGTGAGAAGAAGGGTGTGGGTTGCGCGATAACACAAGATGAGGTGCGGTGCACCTCACTCCGCCCGACGTGCAATAACGATACTCCTGCTCGACGGTGCGGCCATCGTCAACATTATGGTTGACCGTAATCGGCGTGACCCGCCAGCCTGTCTAGCTGGAGGAGATCGACCCCGCGTTCTCCCACTTCGACGGGAGCCAGGATCGATCGCAGCCGGTCTCGATCTGTGTACGCGCCGTCGGCTCGAGACACGGACCCGAAGAGCACGAAGCCACCAAGGGAAGAACTCGTCGGCGTTCGTCATGCATCCTTCACAGAATCCTCACAACATTTCAGCCGACCTTCACGACTCCGCAGAGTCTCCGTTGTTAATATCCCGCCGTGGCGAGAGGGCGTCGGCTGGGGGTCGTATTGGTGCTGTCCGGGGCGATTGGCATGGTGTCCGCCCGGCCGCTGGCCCTCTCCTCGGCGCCCGACGCAAACGCGTACGACCGCGGCGCCGCGCTGCGTGCGAAGGGGCTCGACGCCGGATACAACCTCGATCATGACGAGGCGGAGTCCGCATTCCGTCAAGCCATCGCGGCCGACCCGGCGCATCCAGCCCCGCATCGGCTCTCCGCAGCGCTGACGTGGATCCGTATCCTGTGGGGGCGTGGCTCGATCACGGTCGACGAGTACTTCGGGCGGCTCTCCGGCGACATCGAGCGCCGCGACCCTCCAGCCGACCTCGCGTCCGCTTTTCGCACCTCCATCAACCAGGCAATCACGATCGCGGAAGCACGCCTGCGTGAACGTCCAGACGATGCGGATGCGCATTTTCATGTAGGGGCTGCGTACGGACTGCTGTCGGTCTATCAGCAGTCGATCGAGGGGCGGATCGGTGGCGGCCTCGGCACGGCACGGCGCGCCGTGAAGGAGCAGGAGCGCGCGCTCACACTGGACCCCCGGCGCAAGGACGCCGGCCTGCAGCTTGGCCTTTACCGCTACGGCGTGTCCACGCTTGCGCTGCCGCTGCGAATGGTCGCCGGTGCTTTCGGCCTCGGTGGTGGAAGGGCGCGCGGCATCCGCCTCGTTGAAGAGGCCGCAGGGTACCCGAGCGAGTTGCAGACCAACGCGCGACTTGCCCTCCTTGCCATCTACAACCGCGAGGGACGCTACGACGAGGCGCTCGGCCTGCTGACTGAACTCCAGCGTCGGTACCCCCGCAACCGGCTGCTGTGGTTCGAGGCGGCGGCCGCGGCGCTGAGGGCCGGACGTCCCTCAGAGGCGACGCTATTCAACGGCGAAGGGATGAAGAAGGTCGTCGACGACCGCCGGCCGAAGGCTCCCGGGGAAGAGGAATTGTGGCAGCGCCAGCGCGCCACGATCCAGCTGACGCTCACACAGGCGAGGCACCGATGACGCGCGGCGTTCGGGTTCTTGCGGTAGGTGTTGTGATGGCCGCCTGGGCCCTTGCGCTCATGCGCTCGGCGTCCGCCCCGCGCACCGCCGTGACCCGTGAAGCGCTCCTCGAGTCATTCGCGGATGACATGCGGGACGTGGTGGTGGAATGGTCGGCCGGAGATCCGCGGCCGGTTCGTGACCGACAGCTCGCGCTCTTCGATTTCGTCTACCAGACCTACGAGAGCTCCGCCTGGATCCCGCAGTCGCTCTTCGATCGCAACCTGATCACCCAAGCGATCGTCGGAGATCTCGAAACCATCGTCGGCCAGAGTGTCGGCCTCACGCTGTGGCGCGGTAACCAGACCGTTCCAGCGTTCGGGATTGCGCCAGGCACATCGCCCGGCGAGCCGCTCAAGTGGACGGTCAACTGCCTCGTGTGCCACACGGCGGAGATTGACGGCGTCGCGTACTTCGGTGCCGGCACGAAAACGTTCGACGACAAGTGGCTGGGCGAGGCCTTGAAGAAGATGACCGGACCGAACTGGCGTCCGCTGCTCGCGCGTCCCGGGATTGACGCTGCCTATGCGGCAGAGGCGCACCGGATCCTTATCAGCCACCATCACGACAAGATCGACTCGCTGACCCGTGGACGCTCCACGGCGTTTGCGGCCTCGCACGTGGAGCTGTATCTTCGCCCCAACGGACGGATGCCATCGGTCGCCGACGTCGGCCGCGGTGACACGAAGACGCCGCCGCTCTGGCACACCACCGCCAAGATGCAGGTGCGGCGCTGGTATTCGGACGGCAGCTTTCACGGCGACTTTCCACTGATGGCTTCGTCAATGGAGCTCGAAAAAGACCGTCCGTTCGATGCGCTGATCACGAAGGTGATCCCGAGGATCAAAGAGGAGTTCGCGTCCGTCGTGCAGCACCTGCGGCCGCCCGAGTATCCGTACGGGATCGACGAGGCGCTCGCAGCACAGGGCAAAACGCTGTTCTCCTCTCCGGAGGTAGGCTGCTCACGATGCCACGGCGAGTACGACGGCCGCGGAAACGTAGGCTGGCCCGGAGCTCACGTCGATGTGGGCACCGACAGGGCGCGTCTGGAGATCGTGACTCCGCAGTTCGTGAGCGCGTTCGATCAGAGCCCCATCGCCGACGAAGGGACCCTCAGCAGGAGCCGCGGCTATGCGGCCACGCCCCTCACCGGCGTCTGGGCCAACTTCCCGTACCTACACAACGGCAGCGTGCCGACGCTGCACCACCTCTTGGGCCCGGTTTCGGAGCGTCCGCGGATCTTCGACGTCCGTGCCGCAAGAAACTTCGACCGCGAGCGCGTCGGGCAGCAGCTGTACTTCGATCCGTCGCACGCCGGTACGCCGCCGGCAGGACTGCTGCAGCTGTTCAGGCAGAACCGCGACTGGTTCAACGTCGAACGTCCCGGGTGCGGCAACCAGGGGCATGACTTGTGGCCCAGGATTCGAACCGACGCGAACAGACGCGCGCTGATCGAGTACCTCAAGACGCTGTGACGACGTGTGGCTGACGGTGGCGCTGGCGCGCCGACGATGTACCGGCGGAAGTGGGCTTTCCGAGCGTTCCGCCGTAGCCTTCGCCCATCGCAAAGAGCGTCGGCGTTTGCCAGACACCGCGACGGGACAGGGTCTCGAAAAACGGCCGACACAGTTCGCGGCGATACTCCGCTCCGCCTGAGCAGGCCTTCCACACGCGTCCGCCTTCCGATAGATGCTCAATACTGGAAATGCCGGCATCGACCGCTTCCTCGATCGTGACCTTGAGCGGCACGTGGCCGGCGAACGGAAGGTTAAAACGTCGTGCTTCCTCGGCGATCGCGAAGAACGCGTCACGCGGCGTGAAGTTGTAAACCTTGATAAGGTCGACGCCACGGTCCTTCAAAAGTCGAACGGCCGCGCGTGCGTCCTCAGCGGTCTTCACACGCATCCTGAGCGGCCAAGCTCGCGGCGGATTGTCGAGAATCGGACCGGCAGCAACGATCCGAGGGCCGAGGACGCGTCCAGAGGCGGTCGCTTCCCGCGTTGCGAGAATCCGGTCCAGATCCGCCCCCATATCGCGGATGCCCGTGACGCCATCGGCGACGTAAAGGGGAAGCCATCCTGCTTCGCTGCCTTGGATGTGCGCGTGCATATCCCAGAGACCGGGGATCAGGAACTCACCTTGACCATCGACAACCTGCACGCCTCTCGGGGGAGCCTCATTTCGTGTGACGCTTGTGATCGTTAGGCCACTGATCGTCACTGTGCTGTTCGGCACAGTCCGACCGCCGACAACGTCGACGACGTTCACGCCAGTGATTGCCAGCGGTGGCGCCTGTGCGGTTACCCCCAACAGCGGCAATCAGAATCGCTGCAGAAATTCGCAAACAGGTCAAGGCTTTGCGATGCACACTGAATCCCTCATACCTGAACCCTATGGCAACGGTCGCAGCCACGCCCGGAGCGCCATTCGACCTTCAGGCGCCTCGAGCGTCACTGGGAGTGTTGGGCAATTCTCCACTTCACCAGCCGTGCGCAATACCTGGTTGTAGAGCTGCTGGCTGGAAAGAACGACGTCTTGGACAGCTTGTCCAGTTCAGGACGAACCGTCTAATGTAGCCTGTCACGCTCGCACAAGTGTAACCAGGCCGCGCCGCGCAGTCGGGAGAACTTCAAGAAGCCGCAGCGCCAGCGGCCGCAGGTCCTCAAGGCTGTTACTTCGCGCGACAAGAACCACGACTGCGATGTCGAACGATGAAACGTCCTGCTGATACGAAAGGTTGCGGTCCGCGGTGAGGAACACGTCGAACTGGCCGACCGCCAACGCGAGGAGTGCGCCATTCGTCTTGCTGGCCCACCCCATCTCTGGAGTCGTCCTCGCGTCATGGCCGACGAGCTCGCGTTTCAGGCGACGAGGGAGGCACTCGTCAAGCAGGACGCGCACGGGCGAGGAGCGCCTCCTTGGCCTGCTCCAGGGCCGCGACGGCCTGTTCGCGAGTGACGGTCGGAAAATCCTCGAGGAACTCAGAGAGGGGCTGGCCCGCTTCGAGATAGTCGAGCAGCGTCGCAAGCGGCACACGCGTGCCAACAAACACGGGCGTGCCGCCCATGATTTCCGGATCGCGGTGAATAACTGGTTCGCTGTGCTTCATCGGGCCACCAGTCCCGCGACGACCACGCCTGACACCAGTCTACCGCAGCTGTCGGGTTAGGCGCCCGACCGGTGTCTTCACGGCCACTGGGCGAGGACCCGACCTGAGGGCAAGATGTGTCCAAAGAGAGCCTGCGACTGCGGCATCGACAGCTCACTGTGGACGACGCCAACGCTTTTGCGAACGGGCCAGTGTGCGCGCCTCGAGACTCACGCCCAGACCTATCACAGGTCCCCGTCTCCCATCCACTGGTGACAGCTCGCATGTCTGTCAAAGCCGCGCGCGGGGTACGGTCGTCTTGGTTTCGGTGGCGCTCTCCGAATCCGCGCGACGGGAAACACACGAGCCACGAGGGGGGAACGCAGACCCGGGAGCAGTGTTCCCCCTGTCCCGTGGACAGGACGTACGATGCGCATCCTTTTGGCGAGTACGCCAGGCGCAGGGCACTGTCCTAACTCAATGGTCAGCAGTCAGTACAGACAGCTACTGCTGTTTTGCGAGGGCGGCGCTCTTCGCCGCCTCCGAAGCCGCGGGGATGAGACTCGAACTCGTTTCTGGTCACGGTCTGCGGAATCGCATGAAACTGCGCGTGACGTTCAACTGCCCGACAACGTCGAGCGCAAATCGTACCGATGCAAGGACCGCCGTTGAACACCACTGTGCCGACGGGCGTGTGCGACTTCGTCGGGAATGAGTCGTCTTCGATTTGAGAAGAGCAGTGATGAATGGCACGCCATTGTCTGTCGGGAAACTTCGTTGCACGCGCGGCGCAACAATCGCTGCCGAGCGCGCAAATCGCGATCTTCACGATGTTGAGAGTAAATGATCTGTCCGGTTCCCGTTTGACACGTGATCTGTCCGCTACGGTTTAACGGAAGTCGCCAAACTGCTCCTTCGGCGTCGGCCACCGCCCCTTGCCTGGATGTCGCACCTTTCGGCGCGCTGTTCGACGCGTCGGCGCCAGGCGGACGGTCGACGCGGTCACCCGGCTATACGTCAGCGGAATATCCGGGGGGCGAATCAGCGTGATGGTGCCATCGAGGTGCTGCCGCACGCAGATCCGGAGGCCGGCGCAGGTGCGCCGCCCGGGCTGCCGCGCAATCTGGAGCAGCTGGCCGGCGACGACCACGGTGTTATCCGGTGCGACGACGCGCTGATCTTCCTGGCACAGGATGCGATCCAGATCCGTGGTGCCGAGCGGAATGAACGCGCTCGCGCTATCGCGGGGCGGCCGACGAAAGGTGGCGTTGTGCTGCGACAGATACACCTTGTGCAGGTACGCGTTGGCCCTGGCCACGGTGCGGATGTTCGCCACGCGGAACTCGTTGACCAGGCGACCTTGCAGCGTGCGATTCATCCGCTCGCTCCGACCCCGCGCTTGCGGAGAGTACGCCGGGATGTGCTCGATGCCCAACTGTTGCAGCGCGCGGCCGACTTGCGTCAGGCGACTCTTGTCCACAGGGCCGGTGGCTTTGGGCGTGTAGAAGGCCCAGCCTGCGCGATCCGTGTACAGCGCCATCGGCAGCCCTTCGGTGCGGAGCACGTGCGCGAGCGCACTCATCACGGCACGCATGGTTTCCTGGGCCCAGAGCTGCGCGTACAGGACGGCGCCGGTCGCATCGTCGACAATCGTGATGAGCGTGGCCCGTGCCTCCGGCTCGAGCGCGAACCACGGATGACGGCTCCCATCGAGATGCAGCAGCTCGCCAAAACAGGCGCGCGGCTCGCGGCGCCGACGATGGCGCCCGCGCGCCTGGCGCGTCCGCAAGAGTCCCGCCCGTTGCAGGGCCTGCTTGACGTAGCTGTAGGACAGCGACACGCCGTGCTCCCGTTGCACGATTTCGTGGAAGTGCCGGCCGTTGAAGCCCGTGTAGCGCGCCCGATACAGCTGCAACACGCGCTCGAGCTCCCGCATCGGCACCCGATGCTTCGATGGACTCCGCCGTTTGTCGACGAGGCCGTTATACCCCCACCGCTCATACCGCTCGCGCCAGCGCCGCAGATTGCGCGGCGTCATCTGCAAAATCTCGGCGGCCTGAAACCAATGAATCTCGCCGCTGATGGCCCGGAGAATCACATCCTGCACCTGCATTGCCTGCTCCCACGCCGCCGGCGAGTACTCCATGACGCTGCCTCCGCGTCATCTCGTACTCCACAACGGCTGCAAAAGAGGACAGATCACTTGCTCTCACGACCGGACAGATCACGTGCTCCCTACACGTGTTCCTTGAGGCGTTGACGAACCGAAGAGACGATGGCATCGTCGTCCTCATGGCCTCAACACGCGTGACGACCGACGACTACCTCGCCTCCCCCGAAACACGGCTGCCGCAGGAACTGGTGTACGGCCTGGTGCGCGACGCGGCGGCCCCGGCGCCGCTCCACCAATGGGCGGTGGGCGAG
>JACDBQ010000154.1 GCA_013694845.1 Acidobacteriota bacterium | reverse complement strand
GCGATGAAGCGCACCTTCGAGTCCGGGTAATACGAGTACCGGCTCTGATGGTATCCAAGCGCCCACCGTGGCGGCAGAGGCATCCGGCCGGTAAGGGAGGTGTAGCGGGTGATGACGCTCTTGGGATCGGGACCGTTGACGAAGTAGTAGTTGAGCTCGCCGCCGTCGGCACCAAACGACAGCAACCCCTCTGACTGGTGACCGATATCGAAGTTGCTGCGGAATGTGTTGTCGAGAAAGATTCCGTGACTGCGGCCCCCGCGCAGCACGATGAAGAACGGCACCGACACATAAATGGGATCGGTACTCAGATCGTAGGCGTAGGTGTCGCTGTTCCACATCGTGTAGCTGTAGCCGCCCAGCTGCCGCCCGCGCTTGTCGAAGTCGCCTGTTTTCGATCCCAGGCCGTACACGTGTTCATCGTCGCGCAGCCGCTTCCAGACCCGCACGGTGCTGCCTGAAAAGGCGATCCCGTTGTGCAGGTCGTCTTCGTCCAGCGAGTTCCCCTGCGAGTCCGCAATGGCGATGCGGAACGGATTGTGACGAATCGTCATCTTCAGCGCAGCGGTCGTGATGGTCGATTGGTTGCGTGCGATCCGGAAGACGGCGCCGGGATCCGGGCGGACACCGGGGACCACGCTATAGGAGTGATCGCGGCCCAGTTCCTGGCGGGCCGCGAAGCGGACGCGGAAGATGTCCTGGTCGACGACCGTCACGACCACCGTGCCCTGACGATTGCGGAACGTCAGGCGGTCAGCCTCCTGGCGCGGAGCCGGCATCGCCCCGAGCGAGGTCCATTGCGCCGCGGCTGGAGACGCGGCCGACAACGCCAGCACAATCGCAATCGCCCAACGCTGACCAAGTCTTTTCACGAGCCTCTCCTGAACTCTGCCCGGTCGCACGTCGCACGTCGCACGTGGCACGTGGCACGCCGCACGTCGCACGTGGGGTCGCGCCGGAGATTATAGCGCCGGGGGAGGACGATCCACAGGCATACAGGCATGTAGAATGGCGGGATGCGGCGTCCGGGAGCTTGGTGTGCGTTGGCGATCGGCTCACTCCTGCTGTGGTGCGCCGGCGACGTGCTGGCGCAGGAACTCCCTACCCAGAACATTTCCCCGCTGAAGCAGGGCCGGGCGTTGCTCGAGGCCAACGATCTCGTGCGCGCCAGGAATTCCATCGAGGCGGCGCTGGCGCGCGACCCCGCCTCCGCCGAGGCGCACGTCCTGCTGGGGCTCGTCTGGGAGCGCCAGAAGGACTTCGCCGCCGCCGCCGCCTCGTATGTCAAGGCGATCGGCTACGCGCCCCGTATGGCCGAGGCCCGCGACCGCCTCGGCTTCGTGCTGGGGCAGCAGGGTAAGACGCCGGAGGCCCTCCGCCAGTTCGAAGAGGCAGTCCAACTCGATCCAGGCCTGTTCGACGCTCAGTACCATCTCGGCGCCACGCGTTGGTGGACGCGGGATTTCGCCGGCGCTCTTCCCGCGTTGCAGGCCGCCGTCAAGCTGCGGCCCGCTCATGCCGAAGCCCGCTACTATCTCGGCCTCACCCTTCAGAGCCTCGGACAACTCGAGCCCGCGATCGAGCATCTGCGACAGGCGGTCCGGTGGAACCCGAGGCTCGCCGTCGCGCAGGCCCGGCTCGGCATCGCGCTCGAGGCATTCGGCGATCTCGACGGGGCCATTGCCCACCTTCAAGCCGCTGTTCGCATCGACCCGACGGCGTCAGACGCCCGGAACAGCCTCGGCCTGGCGTTGTCGCACCATGGTCGCGGCAAAGAAGCCGTCGCGGTTCTTCAGCAACTCGTTCAGGCGCAGCCGATCTATATTCCGGCGCGGCTGAACCTTGGGACCGCCCTGATGCAGCTGGGCGACCTTGCTGGCGCGGTGACGGTGTACCGGGCGCTGATCGCGCTCGACCCGGCCAATGCCGAGGCGTTCTACAACCTGGGGCTGGCGTTGAAGCAGCAGGACCAGTTTGCGGCGGCCGAGATCGAGCTGCGCCATGCCGCCCGGATCGACCCTGCGTTGCCGGAGGCCCCCTTCACGCTGGGGGTCGTCCTCTGGCAGACCGGGCGGGCCGACGAAGCCGCGCAGCAGTTTCGCGACGCCCTGGCGCGCAAACCGGACTACGCCGACGCACACTACATGCTCGGCACGGTCCTGAAACAGCAGGGGAGGCTTGGCGAAGCGGCGGCCCTGTTCCGGGAGGCCATCAAATACCGGCCGATGTCCGCCGAAGCGCACCGCAGCCTCGGTCAGACGCTCAAACAGCAGGGGCAACAACATCAGGCAGCCGAGGCGGAACTGGCCGAGGCGGATCGCTTGAACCGGCTCACGGCGGACGCACAGGCCTCGACCTTCGCGGTGAGTGTGGGGCTTCGGAAATGGAAGGCGGGCGATCACGCCGGCGGCATCGAGCGGTTCCGTGAGGCCGTCCGCCTCGCCGCCGAGAACCCTCAGGCGCACTATCAGCTGGCCCTGGCGCTGCGGCGTAGAGGCGCCCGATCAGAAGCGGACATCCATTTCGCCGAAGCGCGCCGGCTCGCGCCTCACCTGCGTACGCCGGCGGACAAGCCGTGAAGACTGGTGTGCTCCGGCTCCGCCTGCTGGCGATCGCGACGCTGACGCTCGCCGCGGCGGCGATTGGCGCGCGCGGGGGCGTTGAGGTTGCACCCTTGGGCTTCTCCTTCAGGAACACCGCCCGTGAGGCCGGACTGACGGCGATCACAGTCTTCGGCGGGACGAAGACCAACAAGTACTTGCTCGAGACGACCGGCTCCGGCGTAGCTGTCCTGGACTTCGATGCCGATGGCTGGCTCGATGTCTTTCTCGTCAACGGGTCGACTCTCGAGGGATTCCCCCACGGCACGGCGCCGACCAGTCATTTGTATCGAAACAGGCGCGACGGCACCTTCGAAGACGTAACGGGCAGGTCCGGTTTGACCCAGAGCGGGTGGGGGCAAGGGGCCTGCACTGGGGACTACGACAACGACGGCTTCGACGACCTGTTCGTGACGTACTGGGGACAGAACCGCCTGTACCGCAATCGCGGCGACGGCACGTTCGACCATGTCACCGGCGCCGCGGGACTGGCGACGCCCAAACCCCGCTGGGGCGCGGGGTGTGCCTTTCTCGATTACGATCGCGACGGCCGGCTGGACTTGTTCGCGGCCAATTACATCGACTTCGACCTCGCCTCGGCGCCCGTTCCCGAATCGGGCTTGTGTCGATACAAGGGCATCCCGGTCGCCTGCGGCCCACCCGGGCTTCGGGGAGGAACGAACGTCCTGTACCGCAACACGGGCAAGGGCACCTTCGAGGACGTGTCCGATCGGACCGGCATTTCCCGCGCCCAGGGTACCTACGGGCTCGGCGTCAGCACGCTGGACTTCAACGACGACGGCTGGGTCGATCTCTACGTGGCCAACGACTCCAATCCAAGCGCCCTGTATCTGAACCACACCGACGGCACGTTCACCGACGTGGCGGTCGCGGCGGGCTGCGCCTACAGCCAGGACGGGAAACCGCAGGCCGGCATGGGTGTCGCGATCGGCGATTACAACCGCGACGGTACGGTTGATGTTTTCAAGACAAACTTTGCCGGCGATACGTCCACTCTTTATGCGAACGACGGGAAGGGTTTCTGCGAGGACCGCACCTTTGCGGGCGGCATTGGCCTGAATACTAGGTGGCTCGGGTGGGGTGTCGGGTTCCTGGATCTTGACAAGGACGGCTGGCTCGACCTGTTCCTCGTCAACGGCCACGTCTACCCGGAGGTCGAGCGGCTCAAGACCGAGGCCGGATACAAGCAGCGCAAGGTCGTCTATCACAATCTGCGGAACGGAAGATTCCAGGACGTCACGGAGAGCCTCGGGTCGCCGGTCACCACACCGAAGGCCGGCCGGGGCGCGGCGTTTGCCGATCTGGACAACGACGGGGACCTCGACATCGTCGTCAACAATGTCCACGACACACCGGATCTCTTCATGCTCGATTCCCCGGCCGATGCGCACTGGCTGATCGTGAAACCGGTTGGTACGCGCTCGAATCGGAGCGCCATCGGCGCACGTGTTCGGCTCGTGACCGCCACCGGTCGGCAGGTGCAGGAGGTGCGGGGCGGCGGCAGCTATTATTCGCAGAACGATCAGCGCGTCCACTTCGGACTTGGGGAATCGACCCGCGTCGAGCGGCTGGAGATCCGTTGGCCGAACGGCCTCGAAGAGATGTGGATGGACGTTGGGATCGATCGGATCGTCACGCTGAAAGAGGGCAGCGGCGTCGCCGTGCAGCCCGGAAAATGACATCCTGCGCCGCCCACCCGAGGGTTCTCGTCATCGCGTCGGTTTCACTCGCACTGATGCTGTCGGGGCCGGCAGCTCCGTCCGCGCAGGACGGCGACTCGGCGCCTGTGCTGGCGCAGGCGCGCCTGCTGATCAACCAGGGAAGGCCGCAGGAAGCGATCGAAAAGCTCACGGCGCCGGGCGTGCCGCGGCGGCCGGAGGTCTCCCACTTGCTCGGCGTAGCGTACTACCACGCCGATGATCATCTGCACGCGATCGAACAGTTAATGCCTTTGCTCGACCGATGGCCAGAGGGTTCCCTGGAGCGCCGTGAAGCGGTCCAGGTGCTCGGTCTCTCGTACTTCGTGACCGGCCGTTTCGCCGAGGCTGTGCCTTTTCTTGAAGCGACGAGGATCTGGGCGTCTGAAAACGCGGAGCTCGGCTACGTCCTCGGGCAGGCGTATGTGCAGACCCGCCAGCCCGACCGCGCCAGGGAGACGTTTGCCCGGACGTTCGGGGTGACCGCCGACTCCGGCGCCGCACATCTGCTGGCGGCGCAGATGATGATCCGGCTCGAGTTCGAATCGTCCGCCGAGGCGGAGCTGAAGCGTGCGATCGAAAAGGACCCGAAGCTGCCGCAGGCTCATATCCTCCTCGGTCAGATAGCGTTGTTTCGGGGCCGCCTGGACGAAGCGGTCGCGCTTACCGAACGGGAGATTGCGCTCAACCCCGCCAGCGCGATGGCATTTTCCCAGCTCGGCGACGCATGGCTACGGCAGTCTAAGTGGGACGAAGGAATCGCCGCGCTGCAGAAGTCCGTCTGGCTGAATCCGTTTTACAGTGCGCCCTACATCCTGCTCGGGAAGGCGTACATGAAAAAGGGGCAGCCCGCAACGGCGGAAGGGATGCTCTCCCGCGCCATTCAGTACGATCCCAACAACCGTTCGGCTCACTACCTGCTCGGGCAACTGCTGCAGCAGATGGGAAGGCATGCGGACGCAAAACGCCACTTCGACATCGCCGAGCGCCTGCAGGGGCAGCCGGGGCGCTGACGTGTCCCGCGCCGGGCGCCGCCCGCGTCCGTCTCGACCGCCATTACTGGCCTGCCGCGCCGGACTGGCAATGCTGGCGTGCTGCGCCGGACTGCTGGCGGTTGGCGAGATGAGTGCGCGCGGGCCGCGCAACGCCCAGTCCTCCTCCGCGAACATGCGTTCGACCTGGCCTGTCACCTTCACCGATGTCGCAGAACGGGCGGGATTGCGCGACCCGGTGATCTACGGCGGCATCGATCGAAAGCGGTTCATCATCGAGACCAACGGCTCCGGCGTGGCCCTCATCGACTACGACAACGATGGATGGCTGGACGGTTTGACGCTCAGCGGAACCCGCCTGCGCGACGGCACGAGGGAGGAAGTGAAGTACGCGCCGGGCGCTGCGCCCTCGAACCGTCTGTATCGGAACATGCGGAACGGGACCTTCCAGGACGTGACCGATGCCGCCGGCTTGCGCCGGACGGGGTGGGCGTCAAGCGTGTGTGCCGGTGATTTCGACAACGACGGCTGGACAGACCTTTTCCTCACTTCCTACGGCCGGAACGTGCTCTACCGGAATAGAGGCAACGGCCGGTTCGAGGACGCGACAGCGCGGGCGGGCCTGGTGGCATCAGGCATTCGCTGGGGCTCGGGCTGCACCTTCGTGGACTACGACCGTGACGGTCGGCTCGATCTCTTCGTCGCCAATTACCTGCGATTCGACCTGGCTACTGCGACCGAGCCGGGCAAAGGACCCAACTGCCTCTGGAAGGGGATCGCCGTCAATTGCGGTCCTAAGGGCCTCCCGACCGACACGAATCTGCTGTATCACAATCGGGGCGGCGGGTCCTTCGCCGATGTCTCCGTGGTTTCCGGGATCGCGAAGGTCACCGGGCGCTATCCGATGACCGCCTTCGCCACCGATCTGGACGCCGACGGCTGGTCCGACATCTACGTGGCCTCCGACTCCACGGCCGCGATCCTGTACCGCAACAACCGGGACGGCACGTTCGCCGACGTGGCTGTTGAAAGCGGCACAGCGTACAACGAGAACGGCAATCCCCAGGCGGGCATGGGTGTCGCCGTCGGCGACTACAATCGCGATGGCCTCCTCGATGTGCTCAAGACGCACTTTGCCGACGACATCCCCTCTCTCTACCGTAATCTCGGTAAAGGTTTGTTCGAGGACGTGGCCGCTGCTGCGGGGCTCGCGGTCGAGAACCGCTACGTGGAGTGGGGGGCAGGCCTGCCGGACCTGGATAACGACGGTCTTCAGGATCTCTTCTACGTCACCGGGAACGTGTACCCCGAAATCGAGCGGACGCTGCCGCAGTATTCTCATCGGAGCCCGAGGCTGGTCTTCCGGAACACGGGCGGGGCCGGCTTCGTGAACGTCACGAATCACAGCGGCGACGCCTCGGTTCCTCATTCGAGCCGCGGCGCAGCCTTTGGAGACCTTGATAACGATGGAGACATCGACGTCCTCGTCATGAACATGAACGAGCCGCCGTCACTGCTCCGGAACGAGTATCCGGGCGACCACGGCTGGATTTCCTTCAAGCTCGAAGGCACCGCCTCCAATCGATCCGCCATCGGGGCGACCGTGATCGTCATGGCCGGCGGTGTGCGGCAGGCCCGCGCGGTCTTGAGTCAGTCCAGCTATTACTCGCACGACGACCTCCGACTGCATTTCGGACTGGGCGGGCAGTCGAAGGCCGATCGAGTCGAGATTACGTGGCCCAGCGGCCGCATCGAATCGCTCACCAACGTTCAGGGTCGCCGTGTCGTGACCATCAGGGAAGGCTCAGCGAGGTAGCGGGCGGCTCAACGCGACGATGACTTCCTTACGGACGTACTCGGTTCCTGTGCCCTCGAACGCCACGACCAGTTCCGGGTCACCGTCGGCAGTCGCTTTCAGCTCACCTCCCGAGACCCGCCCCGGCTTGCGCTGAGTGCGCATTCGGAGCGAGTACGCGCGACCAGCCCGGCCTTCGAGCGTGAGCTGAAGACTGTCGCGTCCGGCCCGGGATCGCAGAACGCGCAGTCCCGCATTCCGATCGCCTGGGGCCGGTGAGACGACGTGCTGATACACGTCGCTGCCGTCGTCATAGCTGAACACCACGGAGGTCTTCGCGCTCGGCTCCAAAATGACGATTTCGGCCTGCTGGATATCCCCCCGAAGTCGACGTTCGAACTGTGTCCGCCGCCCGTTTACGCTGACGGCGCGGACGACGGCATCGAGCGGAAATGCCGGAGCCAGGATGACCCTCGCCGGGGGCTGCTGCGACTGAACCTCCGTCGACTCGGTACGCCGATCGATGATCACATCGAGCCGTCCAATTGTGCGGGTGAATGAGAAGTCGTATCGGGCATTTCCGGCAGCAATGTTGTGGGCCGACATCCTGTCCCAGTTCGCCGGCAGTTGCGGCACGCAGCGCAGCACGCCGCCGCCCGCGCTCGGCTCGATCCCGAGAAGCCCGCGCAGCAGGGGCGTTACCACCATCGCCTCGGACCAGACCTGATGGTGCGAGGAGCGGCCGAAGGCAGCGTTGAGCTCCCCCGACAGCAGCTCCGTGACATACCCCAGCGCGCCATCGTAGGTCAGCAACGCGTTGGCCATCAGGGCTTGCAAGCCGACGTGAGGCCGCCCGTATTTGTACGCGCCCATCGAGGTCCAGCCGGTAAACAGCGGCCACACCGAACCGTAGTGGTACGACAACGGATCGTAGAGCTCGCTCCGTTCGGACAGGATCCGGCTGCCCCAGTCCGTTGCCAGCGCGCCCGCGCCCAAGCGGTCGATCTGCAATTGTGCGCGTGCGGGATCGAGCGTATCGAACCAGAGCGGAACCGCAGGGAGGACCGTGTCCTCGTCAACCAGCCGCGCATTTCGCAGCGCATCCATTCGTGTCTGACGCCGCGCCCGGTCGGGTCCCGATTCGGCCACGGGCGGCGCTTTCCGCGGCAGGGCCGTCGCAAAGGCGTAAAAGCCGCGACCGGCCAGCCAGTAGGTACGCTCGACCACCTCACGCG
>JACDBQ010000142.1 GCA_013694845.1 Acidobacteriota bacterium | reverse complement strand
CCCTTAGCGCCATGCAGCAGGCACGGCCGGGCCGCGCCCCGAGGAACACACGACGTGAGTAGGGCACCGACGACCCGGCAAACGACAACCCGCGCGAGCACACCCGGCTTGCGCCTGACGAGACACCCCTCCCCGCCTCGGCCGGCCGTCTAAGACCACCATGTCAACCGACGATGTGACACGGCTTGCGCCGGGCGGCAGCCCACCTCCGAACAGCCCGACGTCCTCGACTCCAACCACAAGTGGTTGGCTCTCGAGCTCTGGTGCGATCGACCACGGCCGATTTTCTCCCGGCACCCTGCTCGGCGGCCGCTAGCATCGTCGGCAAACTCGGCAAGGGAGGGATGGGGGAAGTCTTCCGCGCCGACGACCTCAAGCTCGGGCAGCAGGTGGCGTTGAAGTTCCTTCCGCCCGAAGTCGACCATGATCCCGCGCGTCTCACTCAACTGCACACCGAGGTGCGGATGGCGCGCCAGGTTTCGCATCCGAATGTCTGCCGCGTGTACGACATCGACGAAGTTGACGGTCACACGTTCCTGTCAATGGAATATGTGGACGGCGAGGACCTCGCCTCCTTGATCCGCCGGATCGGCCGCTTCCCGGAAGAACGCGGACTGGAGATTTCCCGGCAGGTCTGCTCGGGCCTTGCGGCGGCGCACGAACGCGGTGTCATTCATCGTGATTTCAAACCCGCGAACGTGATGCTCGACGGGACCGGACGCGTCCGGATTACCGATTTCGGCGTCGCGGGCATCTCTGGCGAAGCCCTCCGGGCGGGAACGCCCGCCTACATGGCGCCGGAGCAACTCGCCGGCAACGAGGTCACCGCGCGGAGCGACATCTACGCGCTCGGGCTCGTCCTCTACGAAGTGTTCACAGGGAAGCGCGCGCTCGAGGGCAAGAATCTCGCGGAGCTGATTCACCGCCGCGAGCAGTCCGGCATCACTCCCCCATCGGCCATCGTGCGCGACCTGAGTCCGGAGATCGAATCCGCAATCATGCGGTGCCTTCGCCCCGATCCGGCCGAACGCCCGTCGTCAGCGCTGGGGGTGGCGGCCTCGTTGCCCGGCGGCGATCCGCTGGCCGCTGCCCTGGCAGCAGGCGAGACACCGTCACCAGAGATGGTGGCGGCCGCCGGGAGCCACGAGGCAGTGTCAGCACGTGCGGCGCTCGCAGGAGCAGCCTGGGTGGTGCTCTCGCTGTTGGCGATCCTCGTCATGTACGAGCGCGTGATGCTGATCAACCGCGTGCCGCCGGCGAAATCTCCTGCGGCGCTTCAGGACCGCGCAGAAGAAGCCTTGCAGAAGCTTGGTTGTGGGGACGCGGTCGCAGGACGCGTCACCGGGATGGGTGTATCGCTGGACGTCGCACGGTATCTGGGGAGCACCAGCCAGGCCCCGGATCGCTGGCGCCTGCTCGAGAACGGCCGTCCGGAAACGTTCCTGCTGTGGCACCGCACCAGTCCTCGCACACTCGTGTCCTGGGGCGCCGAGAACGCCTTGAAGGGGACGAACCCGCCACTCGCGATCGCCGGGATGACGCTCGTGGTCGTGGACGGCTCCGGACGACTGGCTTAATTCCTGGCGGTGCCGCAGCCGATCCAGTCAGACAATGCCGCGCGCATCCTCGACTGGAACGTGCTATTCTCGGCGGCCGGTCTGGACATGGCGAGGTTCAAGACCGTTCCGCCCGAGTGGGTGCCGCCGGTGTTCGCAGACGACCGCCGAGCGTGGGAAGGTCCGCTGCCGGAACATCCGGGGCAGACATTCCGCGTCGAAGCGAGCGCCATGGCGGGGCGACCGGTGTCATTTACGCTCACCGGTCCCTGGAGTCGTTCCGCGCGTGCATCGCAACCCCTGCCCCAGGCCGGCTTTTCATTTTTCCTCGCGCAGATCTCAGGACTGGTGATGCCGGCGCTGATGCTCGCCGCCGCGGCCCTCGCCTGGCACAACCTCAAGGCCGGCCGTGGCGATCGTCGCGGCGCGACGCGTGCGGCCTCGATTCTGTTGGTCCTCGAGATCGCGGGCTGGTTGGTTGGCAGTCAGCACACAGGCGTGCTCGGTCAGGATGTGACGCGGCTGTTCGGGGCGGGCGGCCGTGCCTTGTTCAGCGCCGGACTGCTCTGGCTGACGTATCTTGGCCTCGAGCCTTACATCCGCCGGTTCTCGCCTGACAGCCTGATCGGATGGACGCGCCTGATCAACGGCCGGTGGCGCGACCCGCAGGTGGCCTCCGATGTGCTCGTCGGGGTTTGCGCCGGCCTGGCGATGACGGTCCTCTACACGGTCCACAGCCTCATCCCGCCCTTGTTCGGACGGCCGGAACCGATGCCCATGACGCCGGCGGATCCGAACGTCTTGTTCGGCGTGCGCTTCGTCATCGGTAAGATGCTCACCCAGATCGGCAGTGCGATTTCGTCCGGCATGCTCGCGGTGTGCGGTGTCGTGACCCTCTTGATCTTTCTCAAACGCAAGTGGGCCGCGCACGTCGTCAGCAGCCTGATCTTCGTGTGGGTGGTGATCGCGGGGATGTTTCCTGCCGGGACGCCGATCCTCGACGTGGTGATCGGTCTGGGGATCATCGGCATCTGGACCGGGGTCATCCTGAACGCCGGGCTGCTCGCGACGGTCGTCGGGTTATCGACCCACTTCATCCTGCTGCGCGCGCCGATCACCCTGCAACTCGCGAGTTGGCGCGGGGCACCCGGGCTCACCTACCTGCTGGTCGTCGCCGGCCTCGGTCTGCTGGCCGCCTACCTGGCGAGAACCGTTCCTGCGTCCTACCGCAGCGCTAACGGCTGAGTCCGTCCTGAGGTTGCGCATTCCTTCACCGGGAAACGTGCCTGGCCGGTCTGTCCCGGGGGGAAAGCCGAGGGGAGGATGGTATCGTGAACTTACAGGCTTGGCTCGCGGGTTGCGCAACTGGCCCTGAAATCGATCAATGGATCTAACCCCCGCGCAACAGGACGCGCTCAAGGAGCTGTTGAACATCGGGTTCGGAAGGGCTGCGGCGTCCCTTTCGCAGTTGACCGGTCATCGCGTGCTTCTCGATGTGCCGGCGGTCGCCATCCATCCGCTGGGGGAGTTGAAAGACGCGCTGGCAGACCTGCTGACAGACGATGTCGCCAGCGTGCAGCAGATATTCTCGGGTCCGGTGGCCGGCGACGCGTTGCTGGTGATCAATCACCAGGCCGCTGGCATCCTGAAGCAGCTGCTGACCGACGAGCCCGCGTTGCCGCTGCACCTGGACGCGTCGGCCCGCGAGGTCCTGACGGAGATCGGTAACATCCTCCTGAACGCCTGCCTGGGCACCTTCGGGAACCTGCTGGACGTGCAGGTCTCCTTCTCGATCCCGCACCTGAATCTCGACACCCTGCACGGCATCCTGCAGTCACTGCTGGTGAAGCGCGAAGACCTGCGCTGCGGGCTGCTCGTGCACGCCGGATTTCGGCTCAGGGACGCCGAGGTCACGGGGTACCTCGTCATCGTCCTGAGCGTCGCGTCCCTGGATCGGCTGATCCGGGCAGTCGAGACGTGGGAACAGGACCAGTAGGCATGGGGACGGAGGAGCCGCACATGGACGCGGCGATGCTTCAGTGGCTCGACGAGTTTTCGAACCAGGGGATTCTGACCACCGACAGCGACCTGAGGATCCGAAGCTGCAACCGATGGCTCCTCAGGCAGACCGGCCGATCGGGCGCCGAACTGATAGACCAACCGCTGCTCACCGCCTTTCCGGAGATCGCGTCGCGAGGTTTCGAGCGCTACTATCGCTCGGCACTCGCCGGTGAAATCAGCATGCTCGCGCAGCCCCTGCACCGGTACCTCATCGAGATCCAGGTCCGCGTCGATGCAACGACTGCGACGGTCCCCATGCCGCAAAGCTGCAGGGTGGCCCCGCTCTCGGAGGATGGCCGAATCGTCGGTACCATCACCGTCCTCGATGATGTGACCGATCGGGTGAGGAGCGAGGCAGAGATGCGGCGGCAGATCTCGGCCGCCGAACACGCCCGCGAGGCCGCCGAAGATGCGCTGCAGCTGAAGGACGAGTTCCTCGCGACGCTGTCTCACGAGATCCGAACCCCGCTCAACGCCGTGATCGGCTGGACCCGAATCCTTTTGAGCCGGACCGTTGATGCGGCAGTGCTCGAGAACGCGCTTCGCGTGATCGACCGCAACGCACGCGCGCAATCGCGGCTCGTCGACGACATGCTCGACATGGCGAGGATCGTGAGCGGCAAGCTGCGCCTCGAGCTCGGGCCGGTCGACCTCGTCGCCGTGACGGCCGCGGCCGTCGACGTGGTCGCGCCGGCAGCAGCAGCCAAGGGAGTGCGGATCAATGCCGCGCTCGCCGGCCGGCCACGGGCCATCGTGGCGGACGCCGATCGGATTCAACAGATCGCCTGGAATCTGCTGTCGAACGCCGTGAAATTCACGCCGCCCGGTGGCGTCATCGACGTGAGCATCCCGGACGATGGCGGGCCAGTGAGGCTGATCGTTCGCGACACCGGCCAGGGGATCGCACCGGACTTTCTGCCCTTCGTGTTCGAACGGTTCCGGCAGGCCAACGCATCGACCAGCCGCACGGAGGGAGGATTGGGACTTGGCCTCGCCCTGGTGCGCCAACTCGTGGAGCTGCACGGCGGGCGCATCTCAGCCGAGAGCGATGGCAGCGGCCATGGATCCATCTTCACGGTCACCTTCCCCGACGTGCGGGAGCCGGTGCCGCTCGAGAGCGCGCGTCCGCCCGCCTGACAGGCACGCCGCTCGCGGGCCGGCGCATATTGCTGGTCGACGATAACGAAGACCGGCGGCACCTGCTGGCGCTGGCGCTCGAATGCTGCCTGAGTCGAATCAGTCAGCTGGCCCCTTCTTCACCCGGCGGCGCACGTGCAGCCGGATCGGCGTGCCCTCCAGCTCGAACTTCTCGCGAAGCCGATTGATCAGGTATCGCTGATACGAGAAGTGGAACTCGGTTGCCACGTTCGTGAAGAAGACGAAGGTCGGGGGCTCGGTGCTGATCTGCGCCGCATACAGCACCCGCACCGCCCGTCGACCTGGACTCTTCGGCGGATGCTCGGCGGTGATCTGCTGAACAAAGCGGTTCAACTCCCCCGTCGACACGCGTCGCGATCTCGCGGCAGCCACCTTGTCGACGGCCTCGAGGATCTTGGTCGCCCGCTCGCCGGTCGTGGCCGAGATGTGCAGGATGGGTGCGTACTCGAGGAACTTCAACTGGCGCCGCAGTTCGTCGTCGAACACCTTGTAGAAATCGGGGCCGCGCGATTTCATCAGGTCCCATTTGTTCGCCACGATCACGATGCCGCAGCCCGCCTTCTCGGCCTCCCCCGCGATGGCGCCGTCCTGGTCGGCTGTACCGATCGACGCGTCGATGACGAGAACCGCCACGTCCGCCTTCTGGATCGCGCGCCGCGCGAGGATGACGCTGAGCGATTCGAGCTGGCCGCTCTTCGCGACGCGGCCGGGCCGCCGGATGCCGGCGGTGTCGACGATCCGGAACGTCCGCTTGTGCCACTTCAGGACCGCGTCCACCGTGTCGCGAGTCGTACCGGGGGTGTCGCTGACGATGGAGCGTTCTGCTTTGAGGAGCCGATTCAGGAGGGACGATTTCCCTACGTTCGGCCGGCCCACGATCGCGATCGCAGTCTCTTCCGAGGTGTCGTCGCCCGGTTCCTTTCGCGCGGGCAGCCGGCTGACGACCTCGTCGAGCAGATCGCCGACGCCGTCACCATGCTCGGCGGCAACTTCCACGACCGGCTCGAATCCCAGTTCGTGGAACTCCAGCACGCGCCCGCGCGCGCGCTTGTCATCGGTTTTGTTGACCGCCATCAGCACCGGGGCCTTGGTGCCTCTCAGGTACGACGAGATTTCCTGGTCGCCTGAAACGAGTCCCTCACGGCCGTCGACGACAAAGACCACGACATCAGCGGTTTCGAGCGCTCTTCGCCCCTGGATGACCACGAGCTCATGCAGGGGATCGGCGCTCGCACCGAACATCCCGCCGGTATCCACCAGCCGGAACGGCGTCTCCATCCACGCCGCGGGCTCGTCAATAACGTCCCTGGTCGTACCGGCGATCGAGGTGACGATCGAGCGGCGTGTGCGGGTGATGCGATTGAAGAGGGTGGACTTGCCGACGTTGGGCCGGCCGACCAGTACGACAGTCGGGAGCCCCAAGGCGCGTTTCTCGGGCATGAAATAACTCTAGTTAGCACGATGCTTGACAGCGTAAGTCTCTATATTTATGATAGTTACCACTCCCTGGGGGTCGCTAACCATGATCAAGGTTGACATCGTCAACGAGGTTTCGAAGACCGCCGACATCACGAAGGTCAAAGCCGAGGTGGCGGTCGACGCGGTGTTCGACGCCATGCGGCTCTCGATGCAACGCGGTGAGCGAATCGAGCTTCGCGGGTTCGGCGTGTTCCAGGTGAAGCCCCGCAAGCGCGGCATCGGTCGTAATCCGCGCACCGGCAAGGAAGTCCGCATCCCGCCCGGACGCACCATTCGCTTCAAACCGGGCAAGGATCTTCAGAACATCGGAGGGTAATTGGCATACCCTTTCGACGATCCGGGGGGCTCCACCCCGGCGTCTCCCGTTCCTGTCGAGACGTTCCACGTTCCCAGCCGTCCTCTGAAGTTCCGCAACCGCTGGTGGTTGCACGTCACGTTGTTTCTGCTGACACTGCTGTTCACCACCGCCGTCGGTACGCTTCATTATCTCTCGTTCATCTCAGAGTTCGGTCGCCGCTCGGTGCCGCTGTCGTGGGCCTCGCCGGTGGCCGGCCTCTGGTACAGCCTCACCCTGCTGGCGATCCTCGGGGCACACGAGTTCGGGCACTACTATTTCTGCCGCCGCTACAACGTCGACGCGACGCTCCCCTACTTCATCCCGGCTCCCGTCCCGCTGACGGGCACGCTCGGCGCGGTGATCCGGATCCGCGAGGCGTTCCCGACCCGCACGATACTTTTCGACATCGGTGTCGGTGGACCGATCGCCGGCTTCATCGTTCTGGTGCCGGCGCTCTTCATCGGCATGAGCATGTCGAGCGTCGTCCCTGTCCCGACGGGCAGTTCCGTCTTCTACATCGGCGAGCCGCTGCTGTTCCAGTGGGTGGCGTCCCTGAACTTCGGGACGCTCGCGAAGGAACAGACGATCAACATCCATCCGATGGTCTTCGCCGCGTGGTTCGGGATGCTGGCGACGGCCCTGAACCTCCTGCCATTCGGGCAGCTCGATGGCGGGCACATCACCTACGCGACGCTCGGGCGCTGGTCGACGCCGATCTCGATCGCGACAGTCGCCACCGCGATCGCCATGACCTACAACTCGTCGAGCTGGATGTTCATGACGATCATGATGGTGATCATGCTGTTCCTGCTCGGGCCGAGGCACCCCCGCGTGCTCTACGAGTACGAAGCGCTCGCCCCCGGCCGCCGCGCCATCGCGGTCCTGGCGGTCATCATCTTCATCCTCTGTTTCACCCCGGTCCCGATCGATACGCTCATCGAATAGGCGCAGCCTACAAGACCGACATCGGATCGACGTCCACGATCGTGCGGCGCCGGATCTCGGGCCGCGCCTCGAGTGCCGCCACCAGTGCCTTGCGCATCGACGCCCGGTGGCTCCCCTTGATGAAGAACTGTGCCCGGTGCTCACCCTTCAGGCGGCTGAGCGGTGCCGGGGCCGGTCCGAGCACTCGGTACGGCTCACTGCCCCATCGCAACGCGCGGACGATGTCGGTGGCATCGGCCATCGCGCCTTCACGCGTGCGTGCCTTGACGACCGCATTGATCATCGCGATCACCGGCGGGTACTTCATCCGCTGGCGGAAGTCGATCTCGTCGGCGAAGAATCCCGCGTAATCCTGCCTGCACGCATGGCGGATGCTGTAGTGGGTGGGATAGAGGGTCTGGACGATCGCTTCGCCGAGCAGGTCGCCGCGCCCGGCACGCCCGGCGACCTGCGTGAGCAGCTGGAAGGTCCGCTCACCCGCCCGGAAGTCGGCCATCCCGAGCCCCACGTCCGCGGAAATCACCCCGACAAGCGTTACCCGGGGGAAGTCGTGCCCTTTGGCGATCATCTGCGTGCCCACGAGGATGTCGAGGCCGCCGTCCGCGAATCGCGAGAGCAGGCCCGTGATCGCTCCGCGCCGGCGGACGGTGTCGCGGTCGACGCGGGCGATCCGTGCCTCCGGAAAGAGCCCTCTGATCTCGGCCTCGACGCGCTCGGTGCCGAACCCGAGTTGCTCCAGGTACGGCCCGGCGCAGTTGGCGCACCTGGTCGGAACCGTCATCGAGTGGTTGCAGTAATGGCAGCGAGCGCGCCTGATGGCCTTGTGGACGGTCAGGGAGACGCTGCAGTTCGGGCACTCGAGTGTATGTGCGCACTGCCGGCAGAACACGACGGTGGCGAACCCCCGGCGGTTCAGCAGCACGATCGATTGCTCCTTCTTCGCTGCCCTGTCTCCGAGCGCTGACACCAGCGCCGCGCTCAGGATCACGTCGGGGCCGTTCGCCGCGTACTCTTCGCGCATGTCCACGATGCGAACAGCCGCCATCGGACGATCGAGTACTCGCCGCTGGATCGATACCAGCCGGTAACGCCCCTTCTGCGCGTTGTGAAAGCTTTCCATGGACGGCGTCGCCGACCCGAGCACGACGAGGGCGCCGGCCTGCTGCCCGCGCACCACGGCGACGTCGCGACCGTGATACCGGGGCGTTTCTTCCTGCTTGTAGGAGCCATCGTGCTCCTCGTCCACGATCACCAGGCCGACGTTGGTCACCGGCGCGAACACCGCAGAACGTGTGCCGACGACGACGTCGACCTCGCCGCGACGGATCCGGTGCCACTGATCGTGGCGCTCGCCGTCGGACAGGCCGCTGTGCTGGATGGCGACCCGCTCTCCAAACGCCCCCCTGAAGAGGGCGGCCACGGCCGGCGTCAGGGCGATCTCCGGCACCAGCAGCAGCACGCCGCGCCCACTCCGGCGCACCGCGTCGGCGAGGCGCAGGTACAGCTCCGTCTTGCCGCTCCCCGTCACTCCGTGCAGCAAGACACAATGGAAGGTGCCGGCCTCCGACCAGGCCCGCAGTTGCTGGAAGGCGTTGGTCTGCTCATCGGTGAGCGTCACCGGCTTCCGTGCGACCACCGGGAGGGTCGCCTGCTGCTCGAACGGGTCGCGCTCGACCGTCCGCCGATGGATGGCGACGGCCCCGACGTCGACCAACCGCTTCAGCGTCGCGGCGCTGATACCGCCAGACGCGAGTGCGGCCGTGTCGATCCCGAGCGGCGCGCCCCTGAGCCGCTCGACGGCTTCGACCTGCCGCGCTCCTCTGGGCGCGATCTCGGATAGCGTGAGAGTGGCGACCCGAACCGTTCTGAAGGCGGACGCGGTTCCTTTCAGCGGCCGGGTGATTTCGATCAGCCCCTCACGCTCGAGTGCAGTGAGCGTGCTGAACACCCCCTTCCGGGTGGCGAGGGTGTCGACGCGTGCCGGTTTGTCGTTGGACAGCTTCGCGAGCACCTCGGCGCGGACGCCGGTTTCGTCGGCTTGACGTTCTCGCCCCAGGTCAGTGATGCGCGCGTGACGTTCGCTCTCGATCCAGGCGCGCGGCGGCATGGCGGAGGCCAGCGCCTCACCGGCGCCGCAGGCGTAGTAGTTAGACACCCACTGCACCAGCCTCAACACGTCCGCAGGCAGAAACGGCTGTTCATCGAGGATGTCGATGAGGTCCTTCACCTGCTCGGACGGGGTCTCGCTGTTGACTTTCGGCGTCCCGAGGGCCACACCCGTGAGCACGCGCGTGCCGAGCGGGACGAGCACGCGGGCGCCGGTGACCGGGATGACGAGGCCGTCGGGCACACGGTAGGTCAGCGCATCGATCGCCGGGACCGGGACCGCGACGGAGACGAGGCGCATCGCGCTAGGCGTCGGGGCCGGAGCCAGCAGACACCGGCGGCTCCCGGTCCATGAGCGCGAGTGCCTTCTTCAGATCCTCCCACGCGTATTTCTTCTGCCCCGGGCTGCGCAGCAGGAACGAGGGATGGAAGGTCGGAATGAGCTTGGCTCCGTGGTAGTCGTGAACGTGCCCGCGCAGCTTCGAGATCGGGTCCTGCGAATGGAGCAGCGTCTTCGCGGCAAACGCCCCGAGCGCCACGATGACCTTGGGCTTGATCGTTTCGATCTGTCGGAAGAGGAACGGTTCGCAGCTGCCGATTTCGTCCGGTTCGGGATTGCGATTCTCAGGTGGACGGCATTTCACGACGTTGGCGATGTACACGTCGCCGCGCGCGAACCCCATCGCCTCGATCATCTTTGTCAGTAACTGTCCGGCGCGGCCGACGAACGGCACGCCCTGATCATCCTCATCCGCTCCCGGCGCCTCACCGACGAACATCAACTCCGCCGACGGATGGCCGACGCCGAACACCACCTGCTTGCGGCCGAGCGTGGCGAGCTTGCACCGGGTGCAATCGCCGATGTCCTCGCGAATCGATTGCAAGGTCCAGATCGTCGGCCTGGCCTGCCCGCCCGGCTTACCCTCGCGAGCCCGCCATTGTGCCTCGGCGCTGATACCGGTGATCCCGATCTCCTGGTAGAACCGGAGGTGCTCCGCGACTTGACGAGGGTCCATCAGTTGGCGGCGACGCGGTGGAGTCGCGCTTCCGCGCGATCGAGGATCAGGGAGGCGATCTGCGCCTTGGGTCCAAGCGGGACGTCTTCGTCCCCCTCGGGAGTGACGAGGGTGACGGCATTCGTGTCGGCGTCGAACCCGGCGTCAGCTCGACGGATGTCGTTGGCCACGATGATGTCGGCCTTCTTGCGCAGGAGCTTCTCGCGGGCGCGCACGGGCGGGTCTCCGCTCTCGGCAGCGAATCCCACGATCACCGAGTTGGCGCTGGCCCCACGCGTCGCGCCGAGCTCGGCGAGAATGTCGCGGGTCCTCACCAGGTCCAGCGACAGCGGGGCGTCCGATTTCTCGATCTTGCCGCCGGCCCGGCGGCGGGGGGTGTAGTCGGCGACGGCGGCCGCCATGATGACCACGTCCGCGACCCCGGCCTGTCCCATCACCGCGGTGTGCATCTCGTCAGCGCTGCGGACGCGCACCACGTCGACGCCGGGCGGAACCGGCAAGGACGAAGGCCCCGACACCAAGAGGACGCGCGCGCCCCGCCGCGCCGCCTCGGCTGCGAGCGCGTAGCCCATCTTGCCGCTCGACCGGTTCCCGATGTACCGCACGTCGTCAATATCCTCGAACGTGGGACCGGCGGTGACCAGGACGAACCGGTCCTTGAGTGTGGCGGAGGGGCGGAGGATCGCGTCAGCGGCTTCGATCACCTCCTCGGGTTCGGCGAGCCGGCCTTTTCCGACCCATCCACACGCGAGATAACCGTCGCCAGGATCCACGAAGCGGGTGCCGCGTGTCCGCAGGGTGGCCATGTTCGCGCGAACGGCCTCGTGGTCCAGCATGTTGGTGTTCATCGCCGGCGCCATCAGGACGGGCGCACGGGTCGCGAGGTAGAGCGAGGTGAGGAAGTCGTCGGCGATGCCGTGGGCGAACTTCGCGATCATGTTGGCGGTCGCCGGCGCGACCAGCAGCAGGGCGGCGTCGGTCGCCAGGGAGATGTGCTCGATGTCGGAGTTCGCTCCTTCAGCGAACTGGTCGGTGATGACGCGCCGATGGGTTATCGCCTCGAATGTGACCGGCCCGACGAATCGGCTGGCAGACCGCGTCATGATCGCCGCCACGTCGTGCCCGCGTTTCTGCAGCCCGCGCGCGATCTCGACCGCCTTGTAGGCGCCGATTCCGCCGCACACGCCGAGGGCGATCAACGCCATAAGTCAACAATCCCCAATCCGAAATCGGCCGATCCGAGGTCCGTCAACCGACCGTCAATCCGCAGTCCGCAATCACCGGTCCGCACTCAGGCGCTGCCCTCGATGTCCTCAACGAGGGGCTTTTTCGATGAAGGATTCCACGATCAACTCAGCTTCACGCCGAACCGAGCGGAGCCGCGCCCGTTCGCCGAGGACGATCGCCCGCAGCCGCTCGACGCACGCTTCGAGCTCGTCGTTGACGATAACGTAGTCATACTCGGCGAAGGCCGCGACCTCGTTGCGCGCCATCCGCAGCCGGCGCTGCATCGCCTCTTCCGGATCCTTGCTGCGGCCACGCAGCCGCTGCTCCAGCACTTCGAACGACGGCGGCAGCACGAAGACGCCGACCGTGTTCGCGTATCGCAGCCGCACCTGCCGCGCCCCCTGCACGTCGATGACGAGCACGATGTCGCAGCCGCGCGCGAGCTGACGTTCGACGTCGCTCGCACCCGTCCCGTAGAGATTGCCGAACACGTCCGCCCATTCGAGGAACTCGTTGGCGGCCACCATCTGTTCGAAGCGGGCGCGGGTGATGAAATTATAGTCGACCCCGTCGCTCTCCCCGGGCCGCGTCGCACGGGAGGTGTAGGATCGCGAGAGCGCAAGCTCCTCGACCCTCTGCACCAGCCGCTCCACGACCGTGGTCTTGCCGGTCCCCGACGGAGCGGACACCACGAACAGCAGCCCGCGGCGCAACGGCGCTCCCTCGTTGGCCGCGTCCTTACTCGACATTCTGGACCTGTTCGCGCATCTTCTCGAGCTCCGCCTTCAGCGAGACCACCAGTTCCGAGACCGTCGAGCCTTCCGCCTTCGAACCGACGGTGTTGACCTCGCGGTTCATCTCCTGCAGCAGGAAATCCAGCTTGCGCCCGCAGGGTTCGGCCGATTCGGAGAGGGCTTTCCAGTGCTCCAGGTGGCCCCGGAACCTGACGACTTCTTCGGTGATGTCCGATCTGCCGACGAACCGCGCGATCTCCTGCGCGATGAGCGTTTCGTCGGCCAACGGCTCGGTCCGCAACGACTTCACCCGTTCGGCCAGCCGCACGCGCAGAGCATCCATGCCGGTTTCCGAGCCGGCATGGACCCGCTCGAACAGGCTACCGAGCAGGTCGCGGCGGGCGTCGAGGTCCGCCCGCAGGAACTCCCCTTCCTTCAGGCGCATCGCGTCGAGGCTCTCGACCGCCGCCCCGACCGCGGCCTCGAGTCGCGGCAGCATGTCGGCTTCCTGCGCCAGTTCCGGCTGCTTCTCGCGGATCGACAAAGCCTGGGGGAAACGAAGGAGGTCGGCGGGGGTCATCGGCCCGGCGATGTGCCCTCGCTCCCGCGCGCGGTCGAGCGCTCCGCCGAGCGCTTCCAGAAAAGGTTCGTTCAGCTCGACGTCGAGCGAAGGGACGCGACGCTGCTGCACCGAGACCGTCACCTCGACCCGGCCGCGGGCCACCCGCTGCTGCACGATCGCGCGCACGCGCGACTCCAGCGTGCCCAGGGTCGGCGGAATCCTGAGCTGGAGATCCAGAAATCGGTGATTCACCGACTTGACCGTGACGGTCATCGTCACCGTTTCGTCGTCTCGGGTCAGCGACGCGTAGCCGGTCATGCTCTTGATCATTGGATCGTGGGGTGTGGCCGCACCTGCCCGGGACGGCGGCCTTCGAACGCCTGGAGCGAGTAGAGCTTCGAATACACGCTGCTCGGCCGCGCCAGCAGGTCGTCGTGCCTGCCGGCTTCGACGATCCGTCCCTTTTCGAGCACGATGATCTGGTCGGCGCGACGGACGGTCGAGAGGCGATGCGCGATGACGAATGACGTGCGATTGCGCATCAGCGTCTGCAGGGCGTCCTGCACGAGGAGCTCAGACTCCGCGTCCAGGGACGATGTCGCTTCGTCGAGAATGAGGATCGGCGCGTTCTTCAGGATGGCGCGCGCAATCGCCAGCCGCTGTCGCTGACCGCCGGACAGCGTCTGTCCCCGCTCGCCGATCCTGGTCTGGTAACTCTCGGACAGGGCCATGACGAATTCGTGGGCATGAGCGGCGCGCGCCGCGGCCTCGATCTCTTCGAGCGACGCGCCCGATGATCCGTAGGCGATGTTGCTGGCGACGCTTTCATCGAACAGGACCGTTTCCTGCGTGACGATGCCGATCTTGGAGCGTAACGACGCGAGGGTGAGATCGCGGAGGTCCACGCCGTCGATCCGGATCGCGCCAGCCGTGACGTCGTAGAAACGCGGCAGCAGGTTGACGAGGGTCGTTTTCCCAGCGCCACTCAGGCCGACGATCGCGACCATTTCTCCCGGAGCCACCCGAAACGAGACGTCCCGGAGCACGGGCTTGGAGACGCGATCGTCGTAGACGAACGCCACGTGCTGGAACTCGATGCCGTGACGAAGTCCCTGCAGCACGGCGGCATCGGGTCGCTCGCGGACTTCGGAGTGGGTATCGAGCACTTCGAAGATCCGCTCGGACGCGGCCATCGCCTGCTGCAGGCTGGCATTCACCCGGCTGAGCTTTTTGATCGGCGTGTACATCATCAACGCCGCCACGACGAACAGCAGGAACTCTCCCTCGGTCAGCTGCCCGGCGACGATCTGCCGGCTGCCGTACCAAACGAGAAAAAGGGTGGCGCCCCCACCAACCATCTCCATCAGTGACGGCAGGACGGCGAGGGTGCTCGTCACCTTCAGGTTGGTGCGATAGAGCTGGTGTGCGGCGCGGCTGAACCGCGCCTCCTCGTGCGCCTCTGCGCCGAATGCCTTGACGATCCGGTGACCGGTAAACGCTTCCGCCGTGATGTGGGTGAGGTGTTCCAGCTCCTCCTGGCTGCGACGCGTAGTGCGGCGGATCCGTTTGCCGAGGCGCACGAGCGGATGGATGGCGAGGGGCGCAATGAACAGCGTAACCGTCGCCAGCTGCCAATCCATCCAGAACAGCAGCGAGGCAAATGCCACCAGCGAGAGCCCCTCGCGAAGAAGGTCGCCGAGCGTCTCGGAGACCGCCTGCTGGATCTGGTTGACGTCGTTGGTGATTCTCGACATCAGCGAGCCGGTGCTGCTGCGCGCGAAGAACCCTGCGGACTGATCGAGAATGTGGCGGAAGAGCTGATTGCGGATGTCGCGGACCACCCGTTGGCCGATATCCGTCATGAGGAAGGTCGCGAAATACCCGCCGATGCCCTTGAGCAGGTAGCCGCTCATGACGGCCCACGCGAACCAGGCAAAGGCCAGGTTGCCCTTCAGCACCCCGTCGACCATCGGCTTGATCATGTACGCCACGCCGGCGTTGGCGGCGGCGTAGACCACCATGGCGGCGAGCGCCGCGATGAAGCGCCCTCGATACGGGCGCGAATAGCCGAACAGGCGATGGAGCGGGTTCACTCGGTGAATCGGTATTTCAGCAGCACCCACAGCGCCACGAATCCGTCGCGCCAGGTGATCTTCTTCCCTTCGTCGTAGCCCCTGCCGTCGTAGGTGATCGGCACTTCGTAAACCCGGTAGCCGCGCTTGAAGATCTTGGCCGTCATCTCCGGCTCGATCCCGAATCCTGCAGAGTCGAGCGTGAACGACCGCAGCACCGACGTGCGCATCACCTTGTAACACGTCTCCATGTCGGTGAGCATCGTGTTGTAGAGAACGTTGGTCAGCAAGGTCACGATGCGATTCCCCACGTAGTGGGTGAACATGAACACGCGGTGACGGCCGAGGAAGCGGGAGCCGAAGACGACGTCGGCGCGACCCTGACAGATCAGCTCGATGAGCTCAGGAAACTCCTCGGGCGAGTACTCGAGATCCGCGTCCTGGATCACGACGAGATCGCCGGTGGCCTCCTGAAACCCGCGGCGCAGCGCGGAACCTTTGCCGCCATTCACAGGTTGGAGTATCAGCTTGATCGACAGCTCGGCGGCCAGCCGCGTCAGGATCTCCCGGGTCCGGTCCGTCGACCCGTCGTCGACGACGATCAGTTCAGTCCGGATCGGGACAGCCACGACCCGCCGGATCATCTCCTCGATCGTCGCTTCTTCGTTGTATGCAGGCATCACCACCGACAGGAGCGGATCGAGCAGCTGCCCCTTCAGTCGCGACATCAGCGCTCGGCCTGCGCTGCCGTGCGGTATCCCGCCGGCCGGACGTCGCGCCACGCCCAGGCGGTCCGGACGATGGTGTCGATGTGCTCGAACCGGGGCTTCCACCCGAGCTCCTGTTTAATCCGCGCGCTCGACGCGAACAGCACCGCCGGATCGCCGTCACGGCGGGGTCCGATCGCGACCGGCACCTGCCGGCCGACCACCCGCGCGACCGCGTCGACCACGTCCCTGACGGAGGTCGGTTGGCCGTTGCCGAGGTTGTAGCGCGCCGACGGTCCGCCGGCGCGGAGCGACTCGAGCGCGAGAATGTGCGCCGCGGCGAGGTCCGTGACGTGAACGTAGTCGCGAAGACACGTGCCGTCCGGCGTGTCGTAATCGTCACCGAAAATCTGGAAGGAGTCGCGACCGAGGGCTGCGTCGACAGCCCGCGGAATGAGGTGCAACTCGGGATCGTGGTCTTCCCCGAGTGCGCCATCGGGGTCGGCGCCGGCGGCGTTGAAATAGCGAAGCACCACCGATCGCAGTCCATAGGCACGCCCGTAATGAGGGAGCGCGCGCTCGATCGCCAGCTTGGTTTCGCCGTAGGCGTTGATCGGCTGTTTCGGGTGTTCTTCCGTGATTGGCGTCTCGACCGGGTTGCCGAAGACCGCGGCCGTCGATGAGAACACCAGCCGCGGCACGTGTTCGGCCACCATCGCGTCGAGCACGGCCAGCGCACCCATGACGTTGTTGCGGTAATAGCCGGCCGGGTCCCGAACGGAATCTCCGACCGACAGCCAGGCTGCGAAATGCATCACGGCATCCACGTCGTGATCGCGAATGGCGCTGCGGAGCGTGTCGGCGTCCTGGATCTCGCCTTCGACGAAGGCATCGGCAAAGCGTGTGGCCTCGCGGTGCCCGGCCGAGAGGTTGTCGTACACGACGACCCGTAGCCCCGACTCGCTGAGGGCCTTGACGGCGTGGCTCCCGATGTAGCCGGCGCCGCCGGTGACCAGTACGCTCGTCATGATCGGGCCGGCGACGGGCGGCCGATGGATGAATAGTCGAAACCCTGGGCGCGGATGTGCTCGGGGTTATAGACGTTGCGGCCATCGAAAATCACCGGCTGCCGCATCAGCTTGCGCATGCGCGCGTAGTCGGGTTCGCGGAACTCGTTCCACTCGGTCACCAGGACCAGCGCATCGGCGCCGGTGAGGGCCGCGTATCCGTTTTCGGCATACGTGATCCTGGAGCCGAAGATGTGCTTCGCCACGGTCATCGCTTCCGGATCGTAGGCGTGGACCTGGGCGCCCTCGGCGAGCAGGCCGTTGATCAACGGGACGGCCGGCGCCTCGCGCATGTCATCGGTCTTTGGCTTGAAAGCCAGCCCCCAGACGGCAATGCGCTTCCCCTTCAGCGACCCGAAATGCGCGCGGAGCTTGTCCAGGAGGCGGAGCTTCTGCTTCTCGTTCACGGCTTCGACCGACTTCAGGATCTGGAAGTCGTACTTGGCGCCGTGCGCGAAGCGCAGCATCGCCTTGACGTCTTTCGGGAAGCAGCTGCCGCCATAGCCCACACCCGGGAACAGGAATGATGGCCCGATCCGGCGATCCGCGGCCACCGCCCTGCGGACCTGGTCGACATCCGCACCCATGGCTTCGCAAACGTTCGCCACTTCGTTCATGAAGGAGATGCGCGTCGCGAGCATGGCATTCGCGGCGTACTTGCACAGCTCAGCGCTGGCACAGTCCATCAGCATGATCGGCGCGCCAGTGCGGGTAAACGGTGCGTAGAGCTCTCTCATCAGCTCCGCGGCGCGTGGATCTTCGGCGCCGATCACGACCCGGTCAGGCTTCATGAAGTCGTCAATGGCCGCGCCCTGCTTCAGAAACTCGGGGTTGCTGACGACGCTGAACGGATGCGTGGTTTCGCGGCCCACGATTTCGCGGACCTTGGCCGCGGTCCCGACCGGCACCGTGCTCTTGTTGACGATGACCTTGTACCCGTTCATGGCGCGCGCCGTTTCGCGGGCCACGTCCAGGACGTGTTTCAGATCGGCGGATCCATCTTCGCCGGTCGGCGTGCCGACCGCAATGAAGACGATCGCCGACGCGCGGACGCCGCGGGGCAGGTTGGTGGTGAACGTCAGCCGCTTCTCAGCGCGATTCCGGCGAACAACTTCCTCCAGACCCGGTTCGTAGATCGGGATCTGACCGCGCTGCAGCTTCTTGACCTTCACGGGATCCTTGTCGATGCAGACGACCTCGTTCCCGTTTTCGGCGAAACATGCGCCCGCCACCAGGCCGACATAGCCGCTGCCCACGACCGCAATTTTCATCTGGCGCGATGCTCCCCTGGATACAAAACCCTAAAGC
>JACDBQ010000126.1 GCA_013694845.1 Acidobacteriota bacterium | reverse complement strand
GCTCGCGCTGACACTCCGCGCGTACCACGAGGGCTTTCTCGACATCGACACGCGGATGACGACAGAGCCGAACACCCGGACGTCGGGCGTGTACGCCGCGGTAGTGACCCGGTTGACGCATGCGGCGGCACCGGCCGCGCTCCGCAGCTCGTACGACAATCACATCGCGCCATTCGGGCCGGCCGGGCACACCCCTTTTCGCGCCGGTGAGGGTCGGCATCACTTCGTGCAGCGCGGTCTGGACTGGGCGATGATCCAGGCGAGCGGTGGGGCGACGGTCACCTGGCTCAACGATTTCGCCGAATCCTTCACCGTGTTCGAGGACTCGGCGAAGAATCGCTTCCAGCAGCCGCGCTACACGGGAGCCAACATCCCCCAGCTCGGATCGGAGGCGCAGGCGACCGAGGACGCACTCTTCTGGATCACCGAGATCGCGCGGGCCAACATTACGTCCTACCGCGACCGGCTGATCGACAACATATTGCCGCCGCCCGGGGAGAGCGTTCGTTTCGGGTCTCGCCTCGCATTCGATTCCGGCGCGGTCAGCGACACTCGCGCCACGGAGCAGTTCATCGCGTATACCGGCTACACCCGGCAGGAGCGCCGCGGCGAGACGATCGAGATCGCCTTTGGCGTCCCCAGCGTGCGGTTCGGCACCAGCTACTTTCCCTACTCGACACTCGGCGAAAACTTCGACCGGCTGAAGCTGCCGGGCATGGACAGCGAAGGGTACTGGCCGCTGGCTGCCGACACCGTTACGCAGTGGCCGCTCTTCGCCGACGCGATCCGGCGGGACCTTCGCATTGCCAAGGCGATGGGCTTTCACGTGATCCGGCTGCACTATCTCGATGTGATCGCGCGTCTCGATCCCCGCGTGCAGCGTGCCTACCTGGATTTCCTGTTCGGCGAGCTGCGGCACCTGCGGCTTGGCGCGATGCTGAGTCCGTCCGATGCACGGTTCACCCCGGCGCAGATCGCCGCCATGGTCTCGCGCTACCGTGATGTCGTCGAAGCGGTCGAACTGGAGAACGAGATCCTGATCTGGGGCATTCCGCAGGACCGGCCCCGCTACTGGAACGCGGTCTACGACGCGGTCAAGGCGGTCGCGCCGCGGATGCCCGTGCACCTCACGGCGCACACGAACACCGGCATCTTCACCCGGCTCTCACAGCTCGGCGTCCGCTTCGATCGCATCGGGGGGCACGCCTACATCGACAGCCTCGACGCCATTCCGAGCGGCCGCGGGTTCGCCCTCGCGATGGGCAATTACGCATCCAAGGCAGGCAAGCCGGCCGTGATCACGGAGTGGAACTGGCGCGGGCTGACGCGGATGACGCCGGAAGCGCGGGCGAAGGTCTACCCCGCCATCATCGGCGGCGCGCTCGAGAGCCGCGCGATCGGCGAGTTCCATCAGTTCCAGTTCCAGGAGACGCTCAACGTCAATCCCCGTCTCGGCCGCACCGGGATCCGCCACTACGAGCCGCTGCGTCTCAGCCGGCGGCCCAAGCCGGAAGCGTTCGAACTGATGGACCTGATGCATCGCTTCGTCGGGGTGGACGATCCCATCCGACGTCTGAAGGCGCCGCACAGCGTGACGGCACTCGACGCCGCTGGTCGCGCGACCGCCACCGTCACGGTGACCAATCACGGCTCGAAGGCTGAACGCCTGCGAGCGGCCGTGGAAGGGCCGTCCGATCTGCGCAGCACGCTGACGTCCGCGGCCGAGGTTCGTCTCGCTCCCGGCGGTACCGCCAGCTTCACCGTCAAACTCGCGACGCGCGGCACCAGCCCCGGCTTCTACCACTGGTTCCTTCGTCTGCGGAGCGCGGACGGGTCGCTGCGCTACATCTGGAGCGAAGCCCGAATGACGGCGAAGCCGGCATTCGATGTGAAGACAGCGTCCTTGGTGACCTATCCCGGGACGGCTGGCGCGGCGATCGACCTGGATTACACCAAACCAGTGCGCGTCGTCTATGGCCAGAACGCGCCGGTACTCGAAATGGAATCGGCCTATGTCATTGCCAGCACGCTCGAGAGCGCCAGCGGCCGCCCC
>JACDBQ010000169.1 GCA_013694845.1 Acidobacteriota bacterium | reverse complement strand
GAGAACCTCCTGGAGCGAACGATCCTTGTCACCGGCGACGACCGGTAGAGTTTGAGAAGCCATGGAAATCGTTGACCCGGCAGGGATTGCGGGTTCGATCCTAGCAGCAGGCGAACAAAGAGCAAAGCGGTTTCTTGGATGTTGGGGTGCTGGGGTCAGCCTCACCCCAGCGTCTCCTTGGAACGGTCGTAGGCGGCGCGGGCCGCGATCCCGCTCAGGGCGATGACGCCAATCAGGTTGGGAAAGATCTGTAGTGCGTTCATGAGGTCGCCCCAGGCCCAGACGAGATTCACCTTGGCGATCGCACCGAACGGGATCAGCAGGCAATAGATCCACCGGTAAGGTTTCACGATCCCCGGGCCGAGCCAATACGCGAGGAACTGTTCACCGTAAAATGCCCAGCCGATCAGCGTCGTGTAGCCGAAGAGGAACACGCAGAACGCCACGAGGTATCCGCCGAATCCCGGCATAGCTGCGTTGAACGCGAGTGCCACGGCGGCAGTGCTCGTCTGGCCGGACTGCCAGACTCCGGTCAGCAGGATGGTCAGGGCCGTCAGCGTGCAGGTCCCGAACGAGACGATGAAGGTCTCCATAACGGCGTTGAGCCCCTGCTGCGAGGGACGGTCGCTCTGGGCCGTGCCGTAGGCGACGGCGGCGGTGCCATAACCAGCCTCGTTGGCGTACAGCCCGCGGGCGAGGCCGTATCGCATCGCCGTGAAGATCCCGAAACCCAGTGCCGATTGCGTGGTGAAGGCCTCACGAAACACCAGCGCGAGGACCTCTGGCAGACGCGACCCGAACGACACGATCACCACCAGGCTGCCAGCCAGGAAGAGTCCCACCTTCAACGGCGACAACTTCTCGGCCGCGCGGCCGATCGACTTGATACCGCCGATGATGACCAGCCACGTGAGTACGGCTACCACCACGCCGGAAACCCACAGCGGGACGCCGACCTGGGTGTTCATGACGAGCGCGATCGAGTTGGTCTGCGTGAAGGGGGTCGTCGTCAATGCCGCGATGCCGGCAACGACCGCGTAGGTCATCGCGAGCGCGGGGGATTTCAGGCCGTCTCGCAGGTAGTACATCGGGCCCGACTGCACCTCCTGGCCGCGCGACTGCCGGAACGTGAGCCCGAGGACCGCTTCCGCGAACTTGATGGCGGTCGCAAAAAACCCGTAGCACCAGATCCAGAACAGCACCCCCGGCCCGCCCGACACGATCCCAGCCGCCACGCCAGCAATGTTCCCGGTTCCAATCGTCGCCGCCAACGCGGTCATGAAGGCCTGGAATGGCGACAGGGCTCCCTCGGTGCCTCGAGCCTTGCCGCCGAAGAATTCCCGCACCGCCTCGGGGAACCTGCGGATCTGGACGAATCCAAGCCGCACCGACATCAACAGCGCCGTGCCGAAGAGCACGATGACGAGCACCGGCACGAACAGCCAGTCGGCGGCGGACTGGATCAGGTCTGCGATCTGGTTCATGGGGGAATACTATACGTGCGGGGTGCGACGTGCTTACGTGCGGGGTGCGACGTGCTCACGTGCTCACGCACGGGATGTAACGGGCTCACGTGAGACGAGACGGACGATCGGGACGACGACTGGGGATGCGACGTTCAGCGGAAACGTGATGTTCGAGTCGATGGACGAACGGCAGTCACGATGGCGGCGCGGACTGAGGACGGTGCTGCTGATCGCGGCCACGGTGCTGGCGGGGCTGGCGGTTGCGTCCGGACACCGGGCCTGGTACCAGGTCCTGGCGGTCGACGCGGTCGCGCCTGACCCGATCCTCCACGGTGGGTCCGTCGTTCGCGTCAACGTGATTACGTCCGGTCGAACGTCTGTCGACGTGCGCGTGGAACTGCTTCAGGCGGGGCGGACCTGTTCAGGTGGCGCGCCCGCGGAGTGCGGGATGCGGGGTGCGGGGTGCGGAGTAGCTCGGAAACACGCGGCTCGGAACCCTACGCACGTCGCACGTCGCACCTCGCACCTCGCACCTCGCACGTCGCACGTCGCACCTCGCACCTCGCACGTCGCACGTCGCACGTCGCACGTTAAATATTCGACCGGCTCTGACACCCGTCCACGGTCAGCGAGGCGCCGCTCACCCAGCTGGCACGCGACGAAGCGAGAAAGGTGACGACGCTGGCGACTTCGTCGGCGCGACCGAAGCGGCCGAATGGCAGCTCCCGCTTGACGAACTCGGCGATGCCCTGCGGATCCGCCTGCTGGCGCGTGTGCCAGGATCCGCCGGCAAACAGAATCGATCCCGGCGCGATGCTGTTCACGCGAATATTCAACGGAGCCAGCTGTTGCGCCATCGCCTTGGCGAGACTGATCTCGGCCGCCTTGACCGCGTTGTACGTCATGCGCCCGCCCGACTCCCGCCCCCAGATGGACGCGATCATCAGGATCACGCCGCCACCACGCGACTTCATGTGGGGGACCGCCGCGCGCGAGGCCCGGATCGCCGGAAACAGCGTCTCGTCGAGGGCCGCCTGCCATTCGGCGTCGGTCGTCCCGAGAATGTCTCCGCCAGCCGCCCGCCCGACATTGTTCACGAGGATGTCGAGCCCCCCGAAGGTGTCGACCGTCCGATCGATGACCAGATTCACTCCGGCCTGGGTCGAGACATCTGCCTGGACGGCCGCGACCATGCCGGGTTTTTTGGCCGCGGCCTCCACTTCGAGCGCCGCTTCCGTGAGCCGTTCCTCGCCTCTCGCACAGATACACACGCGGCACCCCTCGGCGACGAGGGACCGGGCGCTCGCCAGACCCAGCCCGCGGCTGGCGCCGGTCACGATCGCGATTTTTTCCGTCAGTCCGAGATCCATCGGCTAGTGTCCCGTCACCGTGATTCGTTGCATGCGTCCCGGGCGCGGCGCCCGGCTGGCAAGGCGCGACGACCGGGAATACTGAGCGTATTAGAG
>JACDBQ010000117.1 GCA_013694845.1 Acidobacteriota bacterium | reverse complement strand
CCGGTGGGTGGGGCGCCGGCTGCGGCAGCGGCTCCCGGCGGCGGCAGGGCAGGCGGCCCTGGCGGCGAAGCCGCTGCGGATAGCCGTCCCAAGGGCACCGACCTGATCATCCGTGAGCTCGCCAGCGGCGCCGAGCTGAACGTCGGCAACGTCTCCGAGTTCGCCTTCACCCGCGACGGCAAGTTCCTTGCCTCGGTGATCGACGCCACCGACAAAGTCGGCAACGGCGTGCAGTTGCGCAACATGATGACCGGCACCGTCGTGTCGCTCGACACCGACAACGCGAACTACGAGCGTCTGTCCTGGACCCGGAAGGGGGACGGCCTGACCGTGCTCAAGGGCAAGGAGGATCGCGCGTTTACCGACAAGATGTACTCGATCGTCGGCTTCACCGGGTTTGGCAGTGGAGATTCGAAGAAAACCGTCTTCGATCCGTCCAAGGACAAGACCTTCCCGGAAGGGTTCGCCATCAGCGGCAATCGCGCGGCGACCTGGAACGAGAAGATGGACGCGTTCTTATTCGGCATTCGCGAACCGCGCAAGAAGGACACGCCTGCCGATCCGCAGGGGACGACCCCGCCGGCCGAGGGTGCTGACGCGCCTGCACCCCCCGCGACCCCCGCTCCGAACGCCGACGCGGACGAGAAGGTCGACCTCGTCCTCTGGCACTGGAAAGACTTGCGCCTCCAGTCACAGCAGGAGGTCCAGGAGACCGCGGACCGCAACTTCAGCTACCTGTCGATCTACCACGTCGGGCCGCAGAAGTTCGTACGTCTCGCGGACGACGACGTGCGGAGCGTGAGCATGGCGCCGAAAGACAAGTTCGCGATCGGCTTCGATGATCGTGAATACGAGCTGATGGGAAATATGGACGGCCGCCGCTACCGTGACGTCCACGTCATCAACCCGTCCACCGGCGAACGCAAGCTCGCGCTCAAACGGGCCCGCTGGTACAACGGTCCATCTCCTGATGGCGAATCGTTCCTGTACTACGAAGACGGTCAATTCTTCGTCCACTCGATGGCCACGGGGCAGGCGAAGAACATCACCATGGGCGTGCCCGCCTCGTTCATCGACACCGAAGACGACCACAACGTCGTGAAGCCGCCGACCTCGCCGCTGGGATGGACCAAGGGCAGCAAGGCCGTCCTGATCAGCGATAACTGGGACATCTGGCAGGTGCCCGTGGACGGCGGCGCCGCCGTAAACCTCACAGTCGACGGCAAGAAGGACCAGATCCGTTACCAGCGTCGCTTCCCGCTCGAAACTCTCGATCACCGGGACGATGGCGTCGACTTGTCGAAGCCGCAGTTCTTTGCCGTCTACGGCGAGTGGACGAAGAAGGGTGGCATCGCACGGCTCGATCCCGGCAAGGCTGGCCTCACGAACGTGCTCTGGGGGGATGCGTCGTTCTCGCGCCTGATGAAGGCCGAGAAGGCTGAGGTCGTCCTCTACACCAGGGAGACCGCGCTCGAGCCAGGCGATTACTACGCGACCGATTTCAAGTTCGGCGAACCCAGGCGCCTGACGGACATGCGCCCGCAGGTGGCAGCCTTCAACTGGACGCCCGGCGTCCAGCTGGTGAACTACACCTGCGACAAGGGCGACAGGCTTCAGGCGGCGTTGTACCTGCCGGCAAATTACGAGAAGGGCAAGGCCTACCCGACGCTCGTGAATTTCTACGAGAGGATGTCGCAGGGCGCCAATACGTTCGGGAATCCGAGCGCCAATGGATTCAACCGGTCGGTTTATACGAGCCAGGGCTACGCCGTGCTGATCCCCGACATCGTCTACAAGGTGAACGACCCCGGCATGTCGGCGGTGTGGTGCATGGTACCGGCCGTCAAGGCGGCGATCGCGACGGGTGTCGTGGATGCGAAGAAGGTCGGGATCACGGGACACTCGTGGGGCGGGTACCAGACCTCGTTCCTGGTGACGCAGACCGACATCTTCGCCGCCGCGGTCGCGGGTGCGCCGCTGACGAACATGATCAGCATGTATTCGCTGGTCTACAAGAACAGTGGCGGCGGGAACATGGCCATCTTCGAGAGCAGCCAGGGACGGTTCAAGGGTGGCTACTGGGACAACTGGGACGCCTACTATCGCAACTCGCCGGTCTTTTTCGCCAAGAACGTGAAGACGCCGCTCATGATCCTGCACAACGACAAGGACGGAGCGGTGGACTTTACCCAGGGCGTCGAGTACTACAACACGCTGCGGCGCATGGGGAAGCCAGTCATTATGCTCGAGTACGTCGGCGAGAACCACGGCCTTGCGCGGCGCCCGAACCAGCGCGACTACACCGTGCGTATGAAGGAATACTTCGATCATTACTTGAAGGGCGAGCCCGCGCCCGAGTGGATGCTGAAAGGCGTGTCGCGCCTGAAGATGGAACAGCATCTGAAGGACCGCAACAAGAAAGCGGAGCCGCCCGCAAAGAAGATCACGACCGAGGCGGGTGGGGAAGTGGTCGAGAAGTAGGCGTCCCTGGTGCGGGGTGCGGGGTGCGGGATGCGGGATGCGGGTTCCGGCTGGAAGCTGGAAGCCTGGAAGCTCCCCTGTATCACCCCCCGCGGGTTGACATGGCGGCCTTGAGCGCCTCGTTCAGCACCCTCACCCAGGTCGCGTACCCCCGACCGTTCGGATGAAAGCGGTCGGCATCGAAGAGTGAGCGATCCCGGCGGAACTGCGGTCCCGTGATCTCCGCGATCGGTGCGAATGTCAGCTGCAGGCGTTGCGCTTCCCCCCTGAACATCCGGTTGACCATTTTCGTTCGCAACGATGCGGCCCCTCGCAGGATCCACGGGATCCTCGGTGGTGACCCCATGTCGGGTGCGCCCGTGATGACAATGGCGGCGCGCGGGTTGGCGGCCTTCAGCCGCGCCACGATGACACGCAGCCGCCGCCGCATCGATGGGATGGACGTCAGGTGGGTGACGTCATTGGCCCCGGCGGAAATGAGGACGATGTCCGGCCGAGCCGCTTCCGCGCACGGCAGTTGTTTCTCGAGAACGTCGCGAACTCGCGCGCCAGAAACCGCGCAGTTCCGCATGCTGACCGTGTGAGTGCGGCCGAGCTCCGTGGCCGTCTTCACCGCGATCCCTTCGTCATACGGTGCCCCGATACCGGCGCCGGTGCTGTCGCCGAGGACAACATACGAACGGGCCGGACCCTCGGACCCGAACGGCCTCGACGCAGGCGCTTGTGGCAAGCGCGCCTCACCCAATGAAACGCACAGCGCCAGACCGCAGACGGTCCAGGTTACGCAGAGTGTCGACGTCATCCTCGGTCAGCATGACAGATTCCATACGGCCGGCCATAATCGCGCCAGCTCGCCAGGAGTCTGTTGTAGTCTGTCCCTCCATGGCGCGTGCGTCAGTATCCCGCGGCGTTCGAGACCCTCTGAACGCCGGGCCTCGGTCGCGTCCGGGCATCGAGCGATACGTGATCTTCGCCTCCATCGTTGCTGCCACCGCCGCGGTTGTCCTGCTGATGATGGGACGTGTGCCCATCTGCGCCTGCGGCTACGTGAAGCCGTGGCACGGAGTCGTCGCGAGCGCCGAGAACTCGCAACACCTGTCGGACTGGTACACCTTCTCGCACATCATTCACGGGTTCGGCTTTTTCGGCCTGTTCTGGCTGATCGGCCGTCGGGCCGGGTGGGCCATCGGGCTGCGACTGGTGCTGGCAGTCGTGTTCGAATCCGCCTGGGAGATCCTCGAGAACACGCCAACGGTGATCAACAGGTATCGCGCGACGACCATCGCGCTCGATTACTACGGCGACAGCGTGCTGAACTCGCTGGCGGATATCGCAGCGATGGTCGTCGGCTTTACGCTGGCGGCGCGGCTTCCCATCTGGCTGATCGTCCTGCTGACGATCGTGATGGAGGTGGGTGTCGGGCTGTGGATCCGGGACAACCTGACGCTCAACATCATTCAGCTGATTTACCCAGTGGAGAGCATTCTGCGATGGCAACAGGGATGACTCGCCGCGTCGTCCGTGCTTTGCCAGTCTTCGCGCTGATCGCGGCGCCGATCCTGCTGGCCGCGCAGTCCCCCGCGACGCCGCTCATCATCAACGCCGCCGTCATCGACGGAACGGGAAGCCCGTCGAGGCTCGCATTGGTCAGATTCGCGAAGGACCGCATCGTGGACGTCGGGCGGATCGCCGCGCGTCCGGGTGAGACGGTGGTCGACGCGCGGGGGCTCACGCTCGCACCGGGCTTCATAGAAGGGGACAGCGACGGCCCGACGTCCCGGCCGGGTTCTTCGACGGTCGACGACTGAGGGCAGAAATAGCGGGTTTATCGTGGGGTTTGAGCGAGGCTTCTGGAAAAGCCTGGAATGGCGTTCGAGGGGCTGGTGCAGCCATTTCCCGACGGAGGCGCCTCTCCGGTTGTCCTCGATCACTTTTCCGCGTCACTCCGTCGCGCGCTCGAGCGGCGGGGCGGATGCATGAAAGTCCGTGTAGAAGCGCCGCGTGTACTCGTCGAGCAGGTGCGCGACGCGTTCGCCGTTCGGCGAGGTGACGATCAGGCCGGCATGGTGCGCTTTGCGGAGCCGGACCGTGATCTCCGGGTCCGTGTACGCGGACGTGTCGGGAAACTCCTGGCGCGCCAGCGAGAGCACGATTCCGCCCGCGAGGGCCTTCACAGGCGGCGGGTCGTACCCGCCGTACTCGCCTGCAATCTCCACTCGCGCCCACTCCCGCCAGAGGTTCACGCCGGTCGCGGCCTCTACGACGTCGACGATGAACGCCCCCCCCACCCGGGCTGAGGTCTCGAGGAAGTACCAATCGCCCGATTGTGCGCGGATGAACTCGGTGTGCGAGGCGCCCCGCAGCAGGCCGAACGTCTGGAGCACTCGCGCATTCGACTCGAGCAGAGCGATGCTGATCGGATCATCGGCCGGAAGCGTGCGCGTGGCGAAGATGCCGCCTTCGTGAGCCACCGTCATCGGGGGGCTGCTGTAGCGCGAGGCCACCGCGAAACGCACGCGCCGGTCGAAGACGATCGAATCGATGTGGTAGACGTCACCCGGCACGAACTGCTCGAGCACGTACTCGGCGAAGATGTCCCCCGTCGCTTCAATCGCCTGCCACAACTCGTCGATCGAGTGCAGTTTGAGAATCCCGATCGCCGCAGCCTGCGACCGCGGCTTCATCAACCAGGGCGACGGCACCCGGGCCGTCCACTCGTTGATCGCCTGGGTATTGAGCACGTGCACGAAGTCAGGGCAGGGGATCCCCGCGTACCGGGCGCGACGGCGCATCGCCAGCTTGTCGCGAAACGCGCGGCCGGTCGTCTCACCCATCCCGGGGACGAACAGATGTTCGCGCAGCATGGCGGCCAGCTCGACATCGAAATCGTCCAGCGCCACGATCCGGTCGATCCGCTCCCGGCGGGCCAGGTGCGCCGCCCCCGTGCGAATGTCGCCATGGGCCATGTCCCGACGGATGTAGTGGCACTCGTCGATCGACTCGCGAGGCCAGTCGGCGTCGCGCAGCTTTTCATCGGTGAGCAGCAGCACCCGGCACCCCTGTCGCCGGCACTCGCGCAGGAACTCGTGGCCCTTGAGGTAGGTGGCGATACAGAGCAGGGTGAGTGGCATGCCCGTGATGCTGACTTATCATAGCCGGGCGATCAGAATCCTCATGACCAAACGTGCATGCGGCTGGTGGCCGAGGATCCAGCGGATCTGGATCACGACGGGCATCAGCGCAACGGTTGTGTTCGTGACGTGGAGCCTGCTCGCCTATCGAGCCTCCGGCCCGGCGCGCGACGCCCTGGTCAGCGACGACCGTGTGGAAGTCACGCGCGGCGCGCACCATTGGACCTTCCAGGCTCGTGAAGGGGCGCCGCGCATCGGCCTGCTCTTCTATCCCGGCGCTCTGGTGAATCCTGTCGCGTATGCGCCGCTGCTACGCGCAGTCGCGGCGGCGGGATTTCCGGCAGTCCTGGTCCAGGTGCCGAGGCGGGCCGCGCTCGGCGGCGCCGAAGGTGCCGAACCGCTCATCCGCGGCATCGATGCCACGCGGACTCTCGATGGTGTCGGAAGCTGGGTCGTGGCGGGCCATTCTCGTGGGGGAGAGATCGCGTCGCGGCTGGCGCGGACCAATGCCCCTCGATCATCGGGCTCGCGCTCATCGGCACATCGCACCCCCGCGATTTCAGCCTCGCGACCAGTCGTTTGCCGGTGATCCGGGTCTACGGCACGCGTGACACGGTCGCCGACGTCGCAAAGCTCGAACGGACGAAATCGAACCTGCCCGCGACCACCCGCCACGTCCGGATCGACGGCGGCAACCACTCCCAGTTCGGTTCATACGGGTTTCAGCCCGGGGATTGGCTGGCAACGATCAGCCGGGAGGAGCAGCAGCGGCAGACGCTCCAGGCCGTTCTCGAGATTTTGCGCGGGCTCTCCAATCCCTAATCCCTAATCCCCAATCCCCAATTCGCAATCGCAGTCCGCAATCAGGTGCCTGGTGTCTAATCTGTCATGGTCAGAGCCGCCCTTGGTTGCCTTCTAACCCTCTTCGCACTCCCGGCCGCAGTCGACGCGCAGACAGCGGCCGCGCTCACGGTGGTCACGACAGGCCCTCGCGGGGAGGTCGCCAGCCTCGACGAAGCCAACGAGATTCGAATCGTTTTCTCCGAGCCGATGGTGGCACTGGGCCGGATCCCGCCGAACATGACGGCGCCGTTCGTGCGGATGGCTCCCACGATTCCAGGCGCCTTCCGATGGTCGGGCACAACCATCCTGATCTTCACCCCGGATCCCAAGCGCCCGTTGCCGTTCGCGACGACGTATGAGGTGACGGTCGACGCCAGTGCGACGGCGGTCAGCGGCCGGAAGCTGGCGAAGCCGGTAACGTTCCGCTTCACGACGCCTACCGTGAAGCTGCTGAACACGAGCTGGTATCGGCGGGGCGGCACGGTCAACGGCTCGCTGGTGCTGCTGCTGCGGTTCAACCAGCCGGTGAACCGGGCGAACATCGCGGCCGCGCTGACCGCCGCGCTCGAACCTCACGACTGGTCGGCGCCGGTCTTCACCCCCGCGGCCCTCGCACGGCTCGAGGCAGCGGATCCCGGTTCGCTCGGTCGATTCAGCGCCAAGGTCGAGGCCACTCGTGCGGTGGCGCAATCGAGTGCCCCCGTTCCGTTGCGGCTGACGACCGAGTGGGACACCAAGCGTTTCCCGGCTGCCTCCGATCTCGCCGTTCTCGAGACGACCGCCGCCGTGGCGCCTGAAAGCCATCTCAAGCTGACGCTCGCGGCGACGGTCAGGTCCCCTGCCGGGGCCGCCACACCGGGCCGCCGCCAGGAGCTCACGGTCGTCGCCGAACCGGCATTCTTCGTCGACGGATTTTGGTGCACCGAGGCGTGCGATGGCGATGCACGCAATCCGATCCGAAGCCGTTCGGAGGTCAGGATGTCGGACTTCGCGTCCGCACTGACCGCCGTCGACATCACGTCGGCAACCGGCGCCGGGCGGCTGCAGAAGACCACGCCAAAGCGCGAGCCCGAAGAAGGAGACACGGGCTATGGCGGCACGATCGAGGACGCCGGCTACACCGCGCAGCTCCCGGACCGGCGATATGCAGTCACGATTGCCCCCGGCCTGAAGTCCGTAGACGGACAGACGCTTGGCTACACCTGGATTGGCGTTGCCGAGAACTGGCACATGCGGGCCTTTACCAGCTTCGGCGAAGGGCAGGGCGTGTGGGAGAAGGACGGCGGTGCCCAACTGCCGTTCTACGCGCGCAACATGGTGGACGTCACCCAGTGGGCAGTACCGGTCCGGCCGCCTGAACTGATGCCGCTGCTGGCCAGGTTGCAGGACCAGAACTTCCATCAGTCACCGTCAGGCGCCGGGATCGTCCGGACAGTCGGCGGTACACCCGATCGCCTCCAGTCTCATGGTCTGGACGTAGCCAAGGCGTTGCAGCCTGGAGGGACAGGCCTGCTGTGGGCGAGCGTGAAGGAAGGGAAGCCGATTCCGCGGTCCCGGCGCTTCACGGATGAAGAGGTGCAGCGGACGAAGTCGACGGTCGTTCAGGTGACGAACCTCGGAATTACCGTCAAGGACAGTCCGCAGAACACCCTGGTCTTCGTGACCCGCCTCGACAACGGCGCGCCAGTGGCCGATGCACGCGTGTCGATCGTGCGGACAGACAACTCCACGTTCTGGACCGGGAACACCGGGCCTGACGGGACGACGATCGCTCCGAACACGCGTCTTCGGGACCCGGAAAGCTGGTGGAAGTTCGACTTCATCGTCACCGCGGAGAAAGCCGGCGACATCGCCTACGTCGGCAGCGACTGGAACGAAGGCATCTCTCCATGGGAGTTCGGGACCGGCGTCAACCTGAACGAGTCGGTCCCCCTGCTGCGCGGCACGGTCTTCACCGATCGCGGGGTCTACAAACTGGGGGAAGAATTGCACCTCAAAGCGGTGCTCCGGCACAACGCGCCGGACGGAATCCGGCTTCTGCCGGCGAACACCCCGGTCTTCATCACGGTCCGTGACAGTCAGAACCGGATCGTCGAGGAGCGGACGGTTCGGGTCACCGCCTGGAGCAGCGCCGAGTGGACGATGACGCTGCCCAAGAACGGCGCTCTCGGGAACTACTCGCTGCGGGCGATCCTCGAGAGCGACCGGCCGAAGCCGAAGACGCCGGAGCAACTCGCGCCCGGCGTCACTCCCTCCCCCGAGGACGATACCTACGCCGGCTGGGAGAAGTCGGTTCATGGATCGTTTCTCGTCGCGGCGTATCGTCGCCCCGACTTCCGGGTGGACGTCACACTTTCGGGCGCGGCTCTGGCGGGCGATCCGCTGACAGGCACCGTCACCGCGCGATATCTGTTTGGCGCCCCGATGGGGCCCAGACCGGCGTCCTGGAAATTTGCCAGGTCTCCAGGCTACGC
>JACDBQ010000056.1 GCA_013694845.1 Acidobacteriota bacterium | reverse complement strand
GGTCTCGGCACGATGCTACTGGTGAATTTCGTGCTGCTGCGCCGCGCGGTATCGCCGTTGGAGCGGCTTGCGGCGGTGATGCGGGCAGTGGACCCGCTTGCGCCCGGAAGCCGCGCACGCCTGCCGGACTCGCCCCCTGAGATTGCGGAGCTCGGCGCTTCATTCGATCAGATGCTCGCCCGCCTCGAACAGGAGCGCCGTGACTCGGCGCAGCGGGCGCTCAGCGCCCAGGAGGAGGAACGTCTTCGAATCGCCCGGGAGCTGCATGATGAGGTTGGACAGGCGCTTACAGCGGTGTTGCTACAGCTCGACCGCGCGCAGGCGAATGTAGGTGGAGAGCCGGGCGAGCGCATCCGGGAGGCGCGCGAGACGGCGCGGACGACGCTCGAAGAAGTGCGCGCGATAGCGCGAAACTTGCGGCCTGAAGCGTTAGATGACATCGGGCTTGCCGCAGCTCTGCGACAGTTGTGCATCGAGGCGGAACGCACTGGCGTGCTGGTGGACCGCAATATCTCAGCGGTCGGTACGCTGAGCTCGGAAACTGAGCTTGTGGTCTATCGGGTCGCGCAGGAGGCGATGACCAACGCGTTGCGCCACGCCGGCGCCGAGCAGATCCGGCTCAGGTTGTGCCGTGACGCCGATGTGACGATCCTGCGCGTGCAGGATGATGGGTGCGGGATTCGGGGTGGCGCCGAGGGCGCCGGCATTCGCGGCATGCGAGAGCGGGCCGTGCTAGTCGGCGGCCGCCTCGAGCTGGCCGACGAGCCCGCCGGCGGCACGTCGGTCACGCTGAGATTGCCGTGACGCGCACCCGGATCCTGCTCGCCGACGATCACGCCATGGTGCGCCGCGGGCTGCGCATGGTGCTCGACGCGCAGCCCGACCTCACGGTGGTCGCCGAGGCCGGTGACGGTGTCGAGGCGATCGAGCACGGGCTGCGTACCGACGTCGACCTGGCGGTGCTGGACGTGTCGATGCCGCGGCTGACCGGGCTGCAAGCGGCCGCCGAGCTCGCTCGCAGGCGACCGGGACTGCGGATCCTGATGCTCTCGATGCACGATTCGGAGCAATACCTCTTTGCGGCGCTGAAGGCCGGGGCGTCAGGATACGTGCTGAAATCGGGCGCAGATCGCGATCTGGTAGAGGCATGCCGGGCGACGATGCGCGGCGAGCCGTTTCTTTACCCGGCCGCGGTCAGCCGGTTGATCGGCGACATGCTGGCGAGGGCCGAGGAGCCCGTGGATCCGTTGACCCCGCGTGAGCTGCAAGTGGTCAAGTTGATCGCTGAGGCGCATACGAGTGAGCAGATCGCGGAGCTGCTGGTGATCAGCCCGCGCACGGTGGACCGCCATCGCGAGAACATCCTCGGCAAGCTCGGCATGCGCGACCGCGTCGAGCTCACGCGCTACGCGATCAGGCGCGGGCTCGTCGAACCGTGAAGATGGGGAGCGCAGCCCATTCTCGACGCGGAGGCTTGCTGAAACCCTCCGGCGATGTTCGAACCCCCGCGGAAGTCTTCCTCGCAAGTTCTTGGCGAGACGGTCCGTGTGATCGCGTTCTTCATCGGAATAAGCGTGTTGAGCGGTCTGTTCGGAGCGTCGCTCATCGGGCTCCTCGCGCTGTTCGTGACGTAACCCGGCCGGGTCGGGGTACCTGAGCCCGAAGTTCGCTGCGTCTGAGTCGAGCTGCGCCATTCTCAATTCTCGAAGATGGGGGCCGCTTCGTCGCCGGGATGGGAGCGGGCGCCCATAGAACTCCCGGGTCGCGTGGCACAGGATGGGCGCCGTGCGCGTTCTCGTGCTGTGGATCCGCTGCTACGTCATCTCGGCCGAGGAGGACGCCCGCTGGGTCCGCGAGGAGACCGACAAGCTCCGCGATTGCGTCGGCGTCCGCGGCTTGGCGTTGCATCGAGTCGATACTGCGGCGGTCCGTCATGTGCGCCAGTGGGACTGGTGTCTGGAGCTCCAGGTCGCCGAGGGCGCCGCCAACGCTCTTGTCCGGCAGCCGGCGATCACCGAGTTCCTCAGCGGCCTGCAGTTGCTTGGCACGCGCCCCGCCGTGCTGGCCCTTCCGGCGGCGGGCTGACCGTTGGCGCTGGCGATCGGCATCTTCGCGGTGGCGCTGGCGATCGTCGTCAGTGAGAAGGTCCACCGGACCAAGATCGCGCTGGCCGGCGCGGTGGCGGTCGTAGTGACGCAGACGATCAGCCAGGAGAATGCGATCGGCTCGATCGACTTCAACACGCTCGGGCTGCTGGCGGGGATGATGCTGATCGTCCGGCTGACGGAGACGACCGGCGTCTATACGTACTTGGCGATTCGAGCGGGGCAGCTCGCCAGGGGCCGCCCGCTCTATGTCGTCGTGGCCCTGGCGGGCTCGACGGCATTGCTGAGCGCGTTCCTGGACAACCTCACGACGGTGTTGCTGATGGTGCCGATCACGTTCCTGTTGGCCGACACGCTCGACATCGACCCGCTGCCGCTCGTGCTGATCGAAATCATCACGTCGAACATCGGCGGCACGGCGACGCTGATCGGCGATCCGCCGAACATCATGATCGCGGGAGCGACGGGCCTGAGCTTCGTCGAGTTCCTCGTCAACCTCGCCCCGATAGCGATGATCGCCTTCGTCGTGGTCACTGGGCTGCTCTACCTCTGGTTCCGGCCACAGCTGCAGATCGCGCCGCAGGCGCGCGAGCGCGTGATGGAGCTCGATGCGCGCCGCTCGATCGAGGATCCCGACGAGCTCAAGCGGGCGCTGCCGGTGCTGATCGGAACGATCCTGCTTTTCTTCGTGCATAAGCCGTTGCACCTGGAGCCCGCGACCGTGGCGATGCTCGGAGCCACGATCCTGCTGCTGGTAACGACCCAACCGCTTGAGTCGGCGCTGGCAGGCATCGAGTGGTCGACGCTGTTCTTTTTCGTTGGCTTGTTCGTGATGGTCGGTGCGCTAGAGGAGACCGGCGCGATCGGCGAAATCGCTGACGGCGTCGCGGCGTTGACCGGCGGGAATCGCACCGCGGAGCTGATGGGCATCACGTGGATCTCGGCGATCGCGTCGGGGATCGTGGACAACATCCCGTTCACCGCCACGATGATCCCGGTCGTCGAGCAGCTGCAGGGCGGCGCGGGTGACGACGCCTACTGGTGGGCGCTCGCGTTGGGCGCCTGCTTTGGCGGCAACTTCACGCTGGTCGCCGCTGCCGCCAATGTCGCGGCAGCCGGAATGGCAGAGCGCAGCGGCCGGCCGATCGGGTTCATCGAGTTCCTCAAGGTCGGCGTCCCAGCAACACTGGTGTCGCTCGTGCTCGCGACCGGGTACATCCTGCTGAGGTACGCCTGATGAGTCCTCGCACGATCGCCGAGCTGGTCCGCCGCGACGCGCCGTTGATTTTCCAGGATCAGTCGGTTGAGGCGGCGGTCGAGCTGCTGCTCGGCTCAGACCTGCCGGCGTTGCCGGCTGTCGATGACCGCCAGCGCTTCGTCGGCATCTTCGGAGAGCGCGAGTTCATCACGGCGCTCTTTCCGGGCTATGTGGGAAGCCTCCGGCACGCTGCCTTCGTCCCGAAGTCGATCGACGCAGTGCTGTTGAAACGCCAGGGCTGCCGCGCCGAGCCAGTGTCGAAGCACCTCAACACTGAGCACGTCGACGTCGGACCCGACTTCTCTGATGTCGGCCTGGCGGAGATCTTCCTTCACCATCGCGTCCTGATCGTTCCGGTGACCGAGCAGCGGCGTGTCGTCGGGCTGATAACGCGCTCGGACTTCTTCGCGGCGTTGGCGGAGCGTTTTCTCGCGCATGGGTGACGTTGCGCGGCGCTGCGGGGTGGGCGTCGTGTCGTGGTGATGGTTGCGGCGGCCACCGCCGTCGCTGACGTGCTGGTCGCGTTGTTCGTCGTTCTGCTTGCCGCCAAGCTCGGTGACGAGCTGTTCAAGCGCCTCGGGCAGCCGGCGCTCGTCGGGGAGATCCTCGCGGGCGTGGTCATCGGCCCGTCCGTGCTGGGACTTGTGGAACCGGATGAGACGCTGGAGGTCTTCGCCGAGCTCGGCGTGGTGTTCCTGCTGTTCTGGGTCGGTCTGGAGACGCGGTTGTCGGATATGCGCGATGTCGGCGCCACTGCGGCGCGTGTCGGCGCCCTTGGCGTGGTCGTGCCGTTCGCGGCCGGCTATGGCGCCGGCGTCGCGCTCGGGGAGAGTGGGGCGACGTGCGTGTTCCTGGGTGCCGCACTTGTCGCGACCAGCGTGGGCATCACCTCGGCGGTCCTGATCGAGCTCGAAGCGCTCGCGAGCACCGCCGCGCGCACGATCCTCGGCGCGGCGGTGATCGATGACATCCTCGCCATGGTGCTGCTGGCCGTCGCGGTCGGCGTCGCCGATCAGGGAGGCGTCGACGTCACCTCGATCGGCGTCGTGATCGCGCTCGCGCTCGGGTTCGTCGTCTTTGTGGCGATCGGCGGCACGCGGCTGGTCGCGCGCTGGCCTGACGTCTTTCACGCCCCTCGCTTCTCGGAATCGCCTCTGCTGCCGGCAGTGATCCTCTGCCTCGGGCTGGCGGCGTTTGCGGCGCAGATCGGCTTGGCGGCGATCATCGGCGCGTTCCTAGCCGGCATGGTCGTCGCCGAGACCAAGGATCGTCACGACTTCGAGGAGGAAGTCGCGCCGCTGTACGCCTTCTTCCCGCCGTTCTTCTTCGTCTTCATCGGCCTGGAGGTCGATCTCGGAGCGTTCGCCGACGCAGGCACTCTGGGGCTGCTGCTCGCGATCACGGTGCTCGCGTTCGTGACGAAGTTTGGCGCCGCGTGGCTCGCGGCACGCTCGATGGGTCCGCGCGACGCGGTCGTCGTCGCGCTCGGGATGGTCCCGCGCGGGGAGGTCGGGATCATCGTCGCCGGCATCGGCGCGACGGCCGGTGTGATCGAACCCGACTTGTTCGCCGTGATCGTCGGGATGTCGATCGCCACCACGCTTCTGATCCCGCCGCTGCTGCGCCGCGCGCTCGCACGGGAAAGCGACCCCTGACCCGCGCCCCGTGTCCTACGCCCGCCGCGACGCGGCGGCGGATCAAACCGCCGTCACAGCAGAATGATCATCAAGAAGATCGCGACGACCAGCAGGAACGTAACGACCGTGGACGTGCTGGCAAAGCGGGTGCGGTGCTCGATCC
>JACDBQ010000055.1 GCA_013694845.1 Acidobacteriota bacterium | reverse complement strand
GCAACGCTGTCGGTGGGGCAGAAGCAGCTGCTGTCGTTCGCCCGCGCGCTCGCCTTCGATCCCCGGATCCTGGTCCTGGACGAAGCCACATCGAGTGTCGACACCGGGACGGAGCTCCTGATCAGGGATGCGCTGCACACGCTGATGGCGGGCCGGACAACGATCGCGATCGCGCACCGGCTCTCCACGATCCAGGACATGGATAAGATCCTGGTGCTGCATCGCGGGCACCTGCGGGAACACGGCACGCACCAGGAACTCCTGGCACGTCGGGGGATCTACTATAAGTTGTTCCAGCTGCAATATCGAGAGGCCTGACCAGGTTCTCCTCCTTGCTGAACACAGAGACCACCGGGAAGCACAGAGGGGGTCAAGAGGTTGGTCCGACCACCAGCGACATCGCCGGTTCAGAAATGGGTGAAGCCGGACGGCATGTCGACGGTGCGGCCGGCCCGCGACAAGACCACTTCCGGAAACGCTGTGAGCTCCCCGATCTTCGTCAACGCCAGCCCGCGAGCCTCGCTCTGAACGGCTCGGAGCCGCCCGCGGAATTTGCGGGGCACCGCAAAGAGCAGTTCGTAGTCGTCTCCACCCGAGACCGCTCCAAGCACCGGATCGGTGCCGTGTCCCTGAAACCAGCGCGCGGCCGCCGGATCGATCGGCAGCGCCGACGCATCGACGATCGCGCCCGTCCCGCTCGCCTCCGCAATCTGCCGCACCGCGTCGGCAAGGCCGTCGCTCAGGTCCATGCATGCGGACGCCGCTCGATTGCGGCCCAGGAGCATCCCCACCCGAACCCGCGGTTCAGGCCGCCGGTGACGACTGACGCATGCGGTCATGTCGACTGCTGTGTGCTCGGCCTGTGCCCGAAGCCATCCAAGCCCAGCCGCCGCCGCGCCAATGCTGCCGGTGACGTAGAGCGCATCACCCGGTCGTCCGCCACTGCGCCTCAGGATCCGGCGTGGCCGCACGCTGCCCGTCACGGTCACATCGACCACCAGCGGACCGGGCGAGCGGGAGATGTTGCCCCCCGCCACGGCGGTGCCGGACAACGCCGCCATCTCGAGTAGACCGTCGAGAAGCGCATCGAGATCGTCGAGCGTGGTACGGTCAGGCAGGAGGAGCGAGAGCAGCGCGTACTGCGGCGTCGCTCCCATCGCGACGATGTCACTGACGTTGACGGCGAGAGCTTTGTAGCCGACGTCCGCCAGCCCGGAGAAACGGCGATCGAAGTGCACGCCCTCGACGATGGCGTCGGTCGTGAGCACCTGCAGCGCGCCACGCTCGGGGATCATGACAGCGGCGTCGTCGCCAGGCCCGACTACCAGCGAGGAGGGTGGGGGCGGCAGCCGGGAACGAATATGTGCGATCAGCGCCTGCTCGCCCGGGGTGGGCGACCCCTCGCTACCGTGCGAAGTCAACCGCGCGTGTCTCCCTGATCACCGTGACCTTGATCTGTCCCGGGTACTGCAGCTCGTTCTCGATCCGCCGGGCGATGTCTTTTGACAACCAGACGGTGGCTTCGTCCGAGATGCGCTCACTCTCGACCAGGATGCGGATCTCTCGGCCCGCCTGCAGCGCGAACGACTTGGAGACGCCTTCGAACGAGCCGGCGATGCCCTCGAGCTTTTCCAGGCGCTTCACGTATGACTCGAGAATGTCTCGGCGCGCGCCGGGGCGTGCCGCCGAGATCGCATCGGCCGCCTGGACGAGCATGGCTTCGAGCGACGGCCAGTCGATGTCCATGTGGTGCGCGGCGACCGCCAGGAGCACGGGCTCGCTCTCCCCGTGCTTCTTCAGGAAGTCGAGCCCGAGCTCGAGATGGGTGCCCTGCAGATCGCGGTCGATCGCCTTGCCGATGTCGTGAAGGAACGCGGCACGGGCCGCCACGTGGCCATTCAGACCGAGCTCTTTGGCCATGATCCCGGCGAGGAACGCCACTTCCTTCGAATGGTTCAGCACGTTCTGACCGTAACTCGTGCGGAATTTGAGGCGGCCCATCAGCCGCAGCACTTCCGGGTGCAGGTCGAACAGGCCCACCTCGAAGGCCGCGGCCTCGCCCTCACGCCGCACCGTCTCTTCCATGTCGACTTTGACCTTCTCGACCACCTCCTCGATCCGGGCCGGGTGGATCCGGCCATCGGCAATGAGGCGTTCGATGGCCTGTTTCGCGATCTCGCGCCGGAGCGGATCGAAGCTCGACAGGATGATCGCTCCGGGAGTGTCATCGACGATGAGCTCCACGCCAGTCGCGGTTTCGAGGGCGCGGATGTTCCGGCCTTCGCGGCCGATAATCCGGCCCTTCAAGTCGTCGCTCGGCAGATCCACGACCGAGACGGTGGTCTCGATCGCATGATCGGCCGCGCTCCGCTGGATGGCGTCAACGATGATCTGCTGGGCGCGTTGCGCCGCGGTTTCGCGCGCTTCCGTTTCCAGGCGCTTGACCATGTTGGCCGCATCCCGGCGGGCCTCGGCCTCGATCTGTTTCAGGAGGAGCTCGCGCGCCGCGTCCGCCGTCAGCCCGGCGACTCGTTGGAGCTCGCGTTGACGATCGGCGGTCAAC
>JACDBQ010000049.1 GCA_013694845.1 Acidobacteriota bacterium | reverse complement strand
CGACCAGGTGGCCGGCGTCCGAGGGCCGGGCATTCACGAGATCCACGACGAAGAGCAGGGAGCGGGCGGACTCGGACGGCGGCATTCGGCCGCCTGTTCGCTCAGCCGGCTGCATCGAGTCAGCGGGGACGGACAGATCCCGTTCGTCACGTCCGAGATAAACGGATGTCACCCAGCGGAGGTCGTCAGGCGGAAAACGGAACTGCACAGAGACGCGCATCGGGTTGGCTGCACGTCCGCGGAACAGGATGCCGGAGAAAGGGCTCTTCTCGGCCAGGTCCGTGGACGCCGCCACGAACTGGCTCTGCCGAGGCGCCTGGGCCAACTCATACCGAAGCGTGACAGCCCCTGGTTCGGCGACGATCCGCCCCTGAGAATGCTCGTCTTTCTCGACCCGCCACTCCCCTGCCTGCAACAACGTGGGCGCCCGCGACCCGTCCGGCGCCCCCGCCACCGGTCGCGGGATTTCAGAGCGACGAACCCAGTTCGAGAGAACCCACGGGACCGGCGGTTCCCCCGGCGCTCCGGCGGCGTGCACCTCAATTCGATGCGCATCGTCGTCGCCGCTGATTGTCATCGCCTTGGCTCCTGCGGGCAATTGCGACCGGATCGTGAAGCCGCCCGGATCCAGGCCCAGGACGACGTCCGGGGAGATGGCATCCACGACTGAGTAAACCGAACCGCGCCGAACAGCATTGAGAAGGAGCCGGGCGTCATCAGCCGCGTCGCCACTGGGCGGGCGCTCGAGAATCACTCGATTCGTGAGTGTTCGAAAGCTCGCGTCGTAAGAGGGGCCGATGACGCCCCAGCGGTCGTTCACCTCCGCTCCGGGCCCGCCGTGCGCGTCGACCGCGGCCAGCGCCAGGATCGGGCGCGCTCTGTTGAGGTCGTCCCACCGTGTCAGGGTCTTGTCGGGTCGATCAAATACGGAAGCGATCGCCGGCGCAGGGCGCAGCAGATAATTGAACAGGATGCGCGGCAGCTGGAGGGCGCCTTCGTTCCGCCACTCGGCATCCGCGTTGATCCACTCGATCCCGGCTATCGGGGCCTCCCAGTCAGTCCAGGCGAGCTCCGCCTTGGGGTGATCAGGATGTGCGGCGATGCCGAATCCTCCCAGCCGGGTCACGTCCTCCACGACAGCAGAGGGAGCGCCGCCCAGGGGATAAGGCGATGGCGGCATGTCCAGGGCGACGTAGTGCCCCCCGCTCGTGCTGATCTCCACGGCGTCGATGCAGAGCACCCCATCAATGTATGCCGGCGGATCGGGGATTCCTGTCGCATCCCCGTGGTCAGTCAGGATCAGGAATCGCAACCCGGCCCGTGCGGCAGCAGCGGCAACGATCGACTTGGAGGCGGCACCATCGGACCGGTCGGTGTGGACGTGGTACGCGCCGCGGACTGTCCGGCGGATCAGTTCGGGATCGGTCCCGGTCAAGACCTGCTGCGTCGGGCCAGGTGGCAGCGTCGCAAGCAGAAAAAAAACGACGGCGGCCAGAACGGCCGCCGTCGCGATTACAGTCTTCCTCATTGTTCGATCTGGTCCGCGCAGGGACCGTGCTGAACTGGGTTACCTCCCCGCATCCGACCGGAGCGCGTTCGCCTTGTCTGTCTTCTCCCAGGTGAACTCAGGCTCGGTGCGGCCGAAGTGACCGAACGCCGCCGTCTTCTTGTAGATCGGTCTCCGGAGGTCGAGCGTTTCGATGATGCCACGCGGGGTGAGCGTGAAATTTGCGCGCACGATCTCGCTGAGCTTCTCGTCAGTAATCGTCCCGCTGCCGTCCGTATCGATCAGCACCGAGACGGGCTCCGCGACGCCGATGGCGTACGCAAGCTGCACGGTGCAGCGTTCCGCCAGCCCCGCTGCGACGATGTTCTTTGCCACGTAGCGCGCCATGTAGCAGGCCGAGCGGTCCACCTTCGTCGGATCCTTGCCTGAGAACGCGCCGCCACCGTGCGGGGCCGCACCACCATAGGTATCGACAATGATCTTGCGGCCGGTCACGCCCGCGTCGCCGTGGGGCCCGCCGACGACGAAACGGCCGGTCGGGTTGATCAGGATCCTGGTCTTGCTGTCCATCATGTGTGCGGGGATCACCTTGTTCACGATCTTGTCGGTGACGTCCTCGCGCAGGGTGTCGTTGTTGACCGTGGAACTGTGCTGGGTCGAGACGACAACGGTGTCGACCCGGACGGGCTTGGGACCGTCGTACTCGATGCTCACCTGCGACTTGCCGTCCGGACGCAGGTAGTCGAGCACACCGCTTCGGCGTGCCTCCGACAGGCCGCGCACGAGCTTGTGCGCCAGCATGATCGGCATCGGCATCAGTTCGTCGGTTTCGGTGCACGCGTACCCGAACATCAGGCCCTGGTCGCCGGCGCCACCGGGGTCGACACCCTGTGCGATATCGGGTGACTGCTCGTGGATCGAGGACAGTACCGCGCAGGTCTCAGAGTCGAAGCCGAACTTCGCGCGGGTATAGCCGACATCCCGGATGGTTTCGCGAACGATTCGCGGAAAGTCGACATAGCAGCTCGTCGTGATCTCGCCGGCGATGATCGCCAGGCCGGTCGTCACGAGGGTTTCGCAGGCGACGCGGCCCACGGGGTCCTGCACGAGGATCGCGTCGAGAATGGAATCGGAAATCTGGTCGGCGATCTTGTCGGGATGTCCCTCGGTCACCGACTCGGACGTGAAATGGTAACGGCCTTTACGGCTCATGCGTCTCGAGCTCCTTTATTGCCTGTGCCGCGCCGGACGCGGCCGTGCCGCCCGGCACACCGGCCGGGCTCTTCAAATCCGACAAGTGTACCGGATCGGGCCCTACCGCGGCAATAAGAAGCTACTCTCGCGGGTGGAACTTGTCGTAGACGGTGCGCAAACGGGCTTCGAGCACGTGCGTGTAGATCTGCGTTGTCGAGAGATCGGCGTGCCCGAGCATCAGCTGGATCATGCGGAGATCTGCGCCCCGGTCGAGCAGGTGGGTCGCAAACGAGTGTCGGAGCACGTGCGGGCTCAACGGACGCAAAATCCCGGCGCCTGTGCCATACGCCTTGAGTACTTTCCAGAACCCCACCCGCGACAGCGGTCCCCCATCCCTCGCATTGACGAACAGCCAGGGAGAACTTTTCTTCCTGAGCAGGGACTGGCGACCGTCGCGAATGTACTGTCGAACCCATTCGACCGCGGTTTGGCCGATCGGCACCATCCGCTGCTTGTCTCCCTTCCCGATACAGGTGAGATAACCGTCGTCCAGATTCAGGTCGCCAGCACGCAAGGCGATCAACTCGGAGACCCTGAGTCCCGTCGCATAGAGCACCTCGATGAGTGCCTTGTCCCGCAACCCGCGCGGGGTCGCGGTATCGGGCTGCTCGAGCAGCCGGTCGACTTCTTCGAGGCTCAGAAAATTCGGGAGAGCCGCCCAGGCCCGGGGGGAACGCAGGTCGTCCGCGGGATTTCGGGCGAGCTTTCTCTCGACCGTGGTGAACTTGTAGAACCCGCGGACGCACGCGACCAGGCGCGCAACCGACCTGGGTGCATGCCCCTCCGCCATCTGCGCACGGATGAAGGTCTCCAGGTCGCGACGATCGATTGCCTCGATCGCGGTTCCCTGCTTTTCTGCAAACGCGGCGAGCTGTCCAAGGTCGCGCGCGTAACTCTCGAGCGTGTTGTCGGCCATCCGTCTCACGTCGCGCAGGTAGGTCAGATAGGTATCGATCATTTCAGGCCAGAACGCCGCCGCAGCGCCCACTCGGCGCAGAGCAGCAAGGAGAACGGGGCGATCCACCACGCCGACCGCATCGGCTGGGTCGATTTCGCCTGGCTCCCGGTATCGATCGCCTCGAGGGCCGCTGCGAGTGCGCTGACGTCCTGCACGACCGCTCCGCCGCTCGCCTCAGCAGCGTAGCTCAACGCGGCGGCGGCGTCCTCTCCCGGATGCACGACGTCATCTGCAACCGGGAGTGGAACACTCGTCGATGCGTCCGCGGTCGAGACCGACACGTTGTACTGCCCTGGCGATGGGGCGACGAATGCCGCTCGGTACACGCCAGGTCGGGGTGCCGGCCACAGCCGGATCATCTCGTCCCTCCCCTCAGTGGACTTCAATGATGCCGCAATGGCGGGAAGATCGACCCGGTGCTCCGCGATACGCTCGAACTCGGTCCCGCGCAGCGAGATGGAGACCTGCACGCGGTCGCCTGGCCGCGCGATCCGCGGCACCAGCGTGACCTCGATTCGGGGCGGTGCCTCCAGCGCGCCATCAGCCACGATTCCACGCCACAACTCGTCGAACGCTCCAGACTGGTCGGCACGATGTCTCCACGCATCCAGCGCACCGGAAACCACCACTCGGCCGGCGCCGTGATCCACCACGCCGATGACCGTGCGATCCGACTTTCCGTGGCGAAACGCAGCCAGTGCGCGAACGGTCGCGGGCATCACCAGCAGCTCGGACGCCCGCGGGCTGGCGATGGCGCTCTGGATCCGTACCGGCACGTCGAGGAGGACCTCCTCGCTGCGGGGCAGGTTGAATCGTGTCCGGATCACTTCGGGAATGCGGCGATCCGGCAGCAATACGAGAGTGCCGCCGCGTTCGCTGACGAAGCTGTCCAGCGCGCGGACGTCGGTATCGGCGAGGTCGTCGAGCGCTCCCACCAGAACAGCGTCGAAACGGTCAAGCTCGAGGGACTGCAGCGATCGTGGCGCTCCGCCCGACGAGGTGACCGCTGGACGCGAGCTCCGACTGGTGAAGGCGACTTGGAACAGCGAGTCGGCCTCCAGGCTCCGACGGACGAAGGTGAGAGGCCACGAGGGTCGCGGCTCGAAGGCGAGCACCCGGAGCGGCCGATCCCGGGCGATCACCACTGTGTCAGCGACGACACGTTCATCAGACCCCTGGGTCTGGCCGACCAGCCGCACCCGATGAACGCCCGCCGAGGGGGACGCGAATGCATAGTGCGCCTCGTATGGTTCGTCGTCCCTGGTCCACGTGTGATCGGCGGCACCGATCCCGACCCCACGGAGCTCGAGGCTCAACGAGGTGTTTCTGCCGGCGAGACCACGGCCGCGGATCCGGGCGGTGATGTCGACCGCCTGCCCCGGCACGGTGTGACGCGGGACTCTAATGTCCAGGATCGTTGGAAGGCTGCTCTTGCGCTGGACCGGCACAGCAAACACCGGCGCAGACGGCGCCGTCCGGAGCTCGGCGTCGCCGATGGCGATGACGGCGTGCGTCGGCGCAACGCCGTCCACGCTCGGTCGGTCGCCGAGAGCCGACACAATGTCGGCGCGAAGAGTCTCCGCCGGTTGAAAGTCCGGGTGCGAGGCATTTGGCATGGCGAAAGCCACAGACAGCGGCGTGCGCGAGCGGCGGGTGACGGCCGGATCGACCAGACCGGCGATAGCTATGCCGATTGCGAGAAAACGGCAAGCCAGCTTCATCGCCGACGCTCCGTGACTCTCATGGCCGACGCTTCGAGACTTTCACCTGTCGACGCTCCGCGTGTTTTCACTTTCGACGCTCCGCGTCTTTCACCTTTCGACGCTCCGCGTCGAGCGCGCGGCGGATCGGTGACTCCGGTTGCGACAGCGGCGTCCGCGGCACCGCGCCGCGAAGCGTCTCCGGTGACATGAGGGCGATCACTTCCTGCACCGCCGATAGTCGGTTGGCGTCGGGCAGCTTGCGGGCCACCTCACGCCACAGCGGAGAGCCTGGATCGATCGCCAGCGCGGCCTCCGCGAGACGCTGAAGGTCCGCCGGATCCGACGGCCGGCCACGCGCCATGCCCTCTGCCAGGCGGAGCAGCCGGTCCAGCATCTGCCGTGCAACCTCGCCGTGGCGGGCATCGGCGTCGGGCACGACGCGGCGCCAGTCAGCCGCATCGCTCAGATCCCCGGTCAGTCGTCGCGCGGGATCGAGAAGGCTGCGGACCGCAAGCGATCGCAACAGGTATCGGCTCCGCCCGAACGCGCGTTGAAGCGATTCGACGGCCGCCCGGGCGGGCGGGAGTGCAGCGGAGGTATTCACCGCCGACAGCCCCTGCTCCACCCGCGTCATCTGCGAAATCGCCGCATTGATGTCCTTGCGCGCGGTGTTCTCCAGCCGTCCTTCCTGGATCTCGTGAGACTGCTCCGCCTCGACTTCTTCGTCGTCCACGTGACCACCGAGAAGGAAGACGAAATTCGCGCGGACCGTGCGCTGTTCCGTGCCAATCGACGCCGTCTCCTCGACGACGGCCTCCCTTGGCATCCCGGCTTCCCTGACTCGGAGCCGTTCCAGCTTCATCACGATCATTTGCTGCGACATCGCGTAGCGCTCGAGCTCAGGCGGCATCTCGACACCCTCGAGCGCCACCTGGCCGGGACCCGCGATCTCCACGAAGTAGGTGTCGGATGCCGCCAGTCCGGCATCGCCCGGCCGCTGGTCGCGAGCGACGGCGCGATACACGAGCGAGTCGCCCGGTCCAAGCTTCAGCGACGCGAGCGCGAGACCCCCGTCGGCTCGCCACGCGCGTCCGGACGTGCGCTGAACCCGCACCGGAACGGTCCCCTCGACGAACTCGAACTGTTCGCCGGTGCCCGACACCTTGGTGTAGCGAAGTTCGAGTGTCTCGAGCCCCAGGTCATCGGACGCGCTGATCGCGACGGGGATCGTTCGACCGCCGTCCGGCAACAGCAGGTCCTTGGCCGGCGCATCGATCCGAACGGACGGTGTGTGGTCGGGACTGACACTCAACGGAATCAGCCGTCGCCGTCCGCCCTCGCCGGGCTCCTCGACGGCGAAATATCCAGTGTCTCGCGCAATCAGCTCGGTCGAATGTGCGCTCGTGCCGAATCGCACGCGCCATCCAGAAGGGATTGCGAACCGCAGCCGGCTGCCTTCGAGGACGTCGATACGGTCTGGATTCCTCAGTTCCAGCGTGGCCTGGCCCGTATACGCCGGCGGCAAGACCATGACTCGAACGAGACCGGCTTCCCCTACGAGTCCGCCGAGCCGGGTCGTCACAGTTTCAGACAGCTGCTGAACGCCTGCCCGGCCGGTTGGGGAAAGGAGAAGCGTGACCGCAGCGGCGCACGCAATTGCGCCGAACGCGCGTCCGAACGGCACGACTTCGCTGGCGCAAAGGCCGGCCACGGCGCGAGCGGCCGTCGCGTAGACCCGATCGCGCATGATCGGCGAAGCGCGGTCAGGGTGACGGAACAGTTCCTCGGCGGTCACGAGCACATTCAAGCAGGATGGTCTTGCCCGCTCGATCGAGAGGGCGCTCGCGCGATATGTCGTCCACCGGGATGACAACGCCATCACGACCGTGACCACGACCACGACGCCTGCGGCGCGCAGCGCCTGCGCACCCTGCTGCCAGTCGAAGAGCGAGGCGGCCGCCACGATCGGCGCGCTCGCCACGCAGCCGATCGCGAGAGCGACAGCAGCGCGCAGAAACGTGCGGCGGCGTGCGACGGCAACGATCAGCCGCCCAACCGCGCGCGCGTCCTCGGACTCGACG
>JACDBQ010000028.1 GCA_013694845.1 Acidobacteriota bacterium | reverse complement strand
CCAGAACTCGATCCGGTGCGGGACGATGCGGAAGCCGCCCCAGAAGGGCGGACGCGTGACCGCGCCGCCTTCAAAGCGTCGCTCCACCTCGCGATACTGCGCTTCCAGCGTCTCGCGGGACGGCAGGACCCGGCTCTGCTCCGACGCCCACGCCCCGAGCTGACTGCCACGCGGACGACTGTCGAAGTAGGCGTCGGACTCCGATTCGGGAACGCGCTCGACCGCCCCTTCGATGCGGATCTGTTCGCCCAGCGAGATCCAGTGGATACAGAGCGCCGCCTTTGGATTCGCCGCGAGCTCACCCGCCTTGCGGCTGTGGTAGTTGGTAAAGAACGCGAACCCGCGCTCGTCCACGCCCCGCAGCAGCACCATCCGCGCCGACGGCTGCCCGTTCACATCGGCGGTCGCCAGGGTCACCGGCGCCGTGTCGATCTGCTGAGCCTCCGCGCGTTCCTTCGCGGCCAGAAACTCGGTGATCGGATCAGGACTCGTCATCGGCTACTTCCGTCCGTCGCCCACGCGATATCGCATCGGGATCCCGAGGATCTCCATGCACAGCGGCGCGATGTCGACCGATCGCATCGCGGCCGGCAGCCGGCGCGGCGCGGCCCCGCCGGCCATGATCACCGGGCTGACCGAATCGAGCGCATGCAGCGCTCCGTGCGACGCGCCGCCGACATGCGCCTTGCCGCCCGGCACCTCGAACTCGCACCCCGGTTTCGCCGTCACCCAGATCTCGCCACTCTGATCGAGATCGAGGACCCCGGCGATCCGCTCGAACGCATTGGGATAGTCGACGAAGCGCAGATCCCGCCCGTCCTGCTCGAGGCCGAGGGCATCGCCGTCGCCGCTCCACTGCCAGGGCGAGCCGTGGTCGTCGACGGCGTTACCCGGCGCTCCCTCGTGCGTGAACTCCAGCCGGCCCCGACGGGTGGCTACCGTGTACCCGGTCGACCCGCCGGTCAGCCGGCTTCTCCAGATCACCTGATCGACCCGCCGATCGACCAGCATGCTGGTCGCGATCCGTTCGATGAGCTCCGGGCGGGGGTCCTGGACATAGATCTGCGTGGCCCGCATGTTCGGGCAGATCAGGATTTCGTCTTTCGGGTTCCAGGCCCGCCCAAGGTCCGCCTGTCGGAAGCCCTCCAGCAGGAGATCCAGCCGAATCACGACCGCGGGATCGTTCAGGATGTCGCAGTGCCCGTGGTCCGAGGTGATGATGACCGCCGTGTCCCGCAGAAAGAGGTCCATCCCCCCGGCGGCCTCGAAGGCCTCCCCGAGCATCCGGTCCACCTGCTCGATGACCGGCAGCGCCGCGACTGGCCCGACTTTGTGGCTGATGTAATCGTTGTCGGCGAAATAGGCGACCGTGAAATCCGGCAGCGCCTTCTTCTCAGCGAGGTCCTTGAGCATCGCACCGGTGGACGCGTCGTCCATGCCGAAGCGGTGGAGGACTCCCCCCTGCTCCTCCGGTTTGTGACCGTGAGGTGTGCGGGTGCCGACGAAGTCACCCAGGCACAGCATCGAGGGGCCCGCCACCGTTTCGGTGAACGGCACGCCCGGGAGTGCCGCGATCAGCCCCGGCAGGTTCACCTCGTGCGCAAAGTTTCCCTTGAAGACGAGATAGTTCAGGCAGGCGGCTGGACGTCCGGCGCGTTCGATCATCTCGAACATCGTCGGGGCGCGCAGGCGATCGCCGTTCAGGCGGAGGAGGAAATCGTTAATGAAGTGCCCGAAGCCTTCGCGGAGGATGATCCAGAAGTCATCACCGTAATAGGCAACTTCCTGCCGCGCAGCGTCGAACCAGGCGGCCCCGGCGATGCCGTGTTCGGCCGGATAGGCGCCGGTGATGATCGTGGACGTCGCGGCCGGCGTGATCGAGGGGAACATGGTGACTGACCGGGTGTGCAGCACCCCTCGCTCGGCCAGGCGATGCATCACCGGCAGACGGCCTGTCTGAATGGCCGGGCACACCACATGCGGGGTGGCCGCATCAATGACAACGAGCAGAACTTTAGACGTCACGGCCCCAGTTTACACTCGGGGAACTTTTCCACCGTCCGCGACATCACGTGAGTTGAGGGCTTGACTGGAACCGTGATGACTTCCGCTGCTATACCGGCCGTCGCCAGCGACGAGGAGCTGATGCTGGACCTTCGCGACGGGGGCGACGGAGGGTCGACCCTCTTCGAGCGCTACCGGGAGCCGATCTGGCGATTCTTCCGGCGTCGTATCGTCGATCCGGGAAAGGCGGAGGAGCTTGCGCAAGATGTGTTCACCGCGATGCTGGAGGCCGCCCCTCGCTATCAGCCCCTGGCGCCTTTCCGCAGCTATCTGTTCGGGATCGCCTACAACGTGCTCATGGCCAGCCAGCGACGGGGACATCTCGTGACAGCGCCGCTCGATGATGACATTGCCGGTGACCGTGCCGACGCCGATGATGCGTTGTGGGTGCGCCACGCGTTGTCACGGCTCGAGTCGACGGATCGCGAGGTCCTGATGTTGCGGGAATACGAGCAACTCAGCTACCAGGAGATCGCCGAGGTCCAGCGCATTCCGCTGAATACGGTCCGCTCCCGGTTATTTCGAGCGCGCACCGCCCTGCGGGACGCGCTCCTGTCACGACCCGTGCGAGAGGAACACCCATGACTGCCGCGGATCACAACGCCGAGTTCGAGGAACTGATGGTCTGGCTCGATGGAGAGCTGACAGGGCCGGAGGCCGATCGCGTCCGTGCGCATGTCGCAACCTGTGCCGAGTGTCAGCAGATGGAGGCAGAGATGCGGAGCGTTTCAGGAAAGCTGGCGGGCTGGGTCGTGGACGAGGCACCGGCGTCCGCCGTGCGGCCCCAGAGCCGATGGTCGGCCGGGGGGGTTCTGCGCTGGCTGCCGGCTGCGGCCGGGATCATGATCGTAGCCGGGCTCGGTCTCACGTGGCTGGTGTCGAGCGGCGTTGACCGGCGGGACCGGGGTGCGGCAGCGATCCATTCCAGCGCGCCGCCCGAGCCCGCCGCCGAACCACAGACGTCGGGAGGCGAAGCGACACTGACCGGACAGCAGAAGCTGGACCACGCGGAGATCCAGGCTCCCCCCGCACGTGATTCGATCGCCGCTTCGCAGGGGCGGGTTGCACTCAGCGAGCTCGGTGAGCAGGTCACCGGTGGCCCCTTGCTGGTCCGAACCGCGAGACTCACGCTCATCCCGGCCGACTTCGACGTGGCGCGCGCCGAAATGGAGCGGATCGTGGCCGCGGCAGGCGGCTTTACCGGCCGGATTGTCATCGGCGGTGACCTCGGCACAGCCCGCTCGCTCAGCGCCACGCTCCGGGTGCCGACGCCGGCACTGGACGAAACGCTTGCGGCCCTCCGGAAGCTGGGGCAGGTCACGGGCGAGGGGCAGGACGGCGAGGACGTGACCCAGCAGTCGGCCGACCTTGACGCGCGCCTCGCCAACTCCCGCGCGTCCGAGTCCCGGCTGAAAGACATCATGGAGGAGCGGACCGGTAAGCTGTCGGAGGTGCTCGACGTCGAGCGCGAGATCGCACGCGTCCGCGGGGAAATCGAGCAGATGGAGGCTCAGAGAAAATCGCTGGACCGGCGCGTCACCTATGCGGTCATCACCATCCAGATCAGCGAAGAACGGAAAGCGGCGGTGGACCTCGGGCCGCAGTCAGTCGGCACGCGGCTGCGCAACGCCCTGGTCGACGGCTATACCGGCGCCATCAGCAGCCTGCTCGAGCTCACGCTTGTCGTCGCCCGGATCGCCCCGGTGCTCACGCTATGGATCGGGCTGCTGGCGGGCCCGGCGTGGATGCTGAGACGCCGATTCGCAAAATGAGCCGGGCGGCATGGAACCGTCCGGTTCATTCTGCAGAGAAGAGGGCGCTTACTTCACGCCACCCTGCTCGGTGGTGTATTGATACTTGCCGTCCTTCAGCATCTTCATCGCTTCGTCGATCGCGCCCTTGAGCTCTCGATCGAAGCCCTTGAGCTCGTCCTCCGGCGTGTTCTCGACCCAGACGTCGGGCGCGACGCCATAGTTCTCGAGATTGATGCCGTAGTTGTTTGGTTTCGTCGGGTCATAGGTCACGACCAGCGATCCCGGCGTCCGGACCGTGCCGCCGTTGATCAGGCGATAGGATCCAGTCGCGATCACGGCGGCGGCCGTCGGGTTCCCGACGATGCGGCCGAGGCCGAGCTGACGGAAGGCCATCGGCGTGACCTCGCTGTCGGAACCGGACCGGCTGTTGATCATCATGATCTTCGGCCCTGCGACCGCCTGCCGTGGCCGGCGCCCCCAGGCCCGTGAGCCCCAGCGGTTGTTCCAGTATTCGTACGGCCGGCGCTCGAGGATGTCGATGATTTCCTGATCGATGTTGCCGCCGCCATTGAAGCGGATGTCGACGATGATCCCTTTCTTATTCGAGAACTGGTCAACCTCGTTCTGAAACCGCCGCAGGGAGGGCTGGTTCATCGAGCGGATATGGACGTAGGCGATCTGGCCGTTGGTCTCACGGTCAACCATCGCGCGATTCGTCTCGACCCACTCCTCGTATTTGACGTTGGCGAGCGAGGTCATCGTCGCGATCCGCAGCTTGCGCCCGGGGGCGCCCGTGGGCGCGGAGGCAGCGGTGACGGTGACGTACTCGTTGAGCGGACTGTTCAGCAGGGACCAGTAGTTCTCGTCCCCCTTCAGGGGTTTGCCGTCGATGGCCAGGACGTAGTCGCCGACCTTCAGGTCCAGCCACTCTCTGTCCGCCGGGCCGTCCCGGTAGATGTGCGACACGCGGTAGAACCCGTTCGAGGGCTCGAGCTCGAAACCGGGGTAGCGGGTCTGGTAAGCATTGTCGATCTCGCGGCTCGCGGGTCCGCTGACGCCGGTGTGTGACGCGTTCAGCTCGCCGATCATTTCGTTCGCGAGATCGTAGACGTCCTGGTTCTCGCCGACGTATTTCAGCAGCGGTTCGTACTTCGCGCGCATCGCGTTCCAGTCCCGCCCGTGCATCTTCTCGTCATAAAAGCGGTACTTCATGACGCGCCAGCTCTCGTCCAGGATCTGCGCCCACTCAGCGCGCTGGTCGACCTTGACCGAGAACGCGAAGTTCACCTGCGTCTTCCGCCGTTCGCCCGTGAGCTCCATCTGATAGACGTCCTGGTTCTGGGTGTAGAAGACCTTCTTGCGATCCCTGGTCGGCGTGAGCCCCTGGAACGGCCCGTCCGAGATGCGCCGCCGGTCTTTCCCCTCGATCGTGATGGTGAACAGGCCGGGGCCGCGTTCGTCCGTGGACCGGAAGAAGACCGTCTTGCCATCGAGCGAAAGAAAATACGCCTGCACGGCCTGCTCACCCGTCGTCAACTGCACGGCGCGGCGGCCGATCCGGGTCGTGTTCACGCTCAGGGGAGACGGGGCCGGCGCTGCGGCCGGCGTTGCGGTCGGCGCTGCGGCCGGCGCCCCGGCCTGGCCCTGAGGTCGCTCGGGACGGGGTGGGGTGGCCTTCTTCAGACGTTCCCTGACGATCGGATCGTTCGGATCCTCCCGCTGCTTGTCGAGCGGGACACTGAACAGGTGCGCCATGCCGCCGTCGCGATCCGAGATGAACACCACGGCCTTGCCGTCGGGCGTGATCGTGGCACGTGAATCGTTGAATGGATTCGCGGTGACGTTGTGTTCCTTCTTCGTGGCCAGCTCGAACAAGTACACGTCCGCGTTCTGATCGTCGTCACGCCGCGTGAACACCAGCCACTTGCTGTCGGGCGAGAAGCCCGAGACCTGGTAGCCGCCAGCCTCGTTGTACGCCAACTCGGTGGAGTTGCTGCCGTCCGGATCCACGAGGAACAGGCGGTTCGCCGCGACGTACGCGAGCTTCTTCGAGTCGGGTGACCAGGTGGTGGAATCCTTGAAGGATGCGTGGATGCTGACCTTCCTGCGCGCGCTGGTGGTGCGATCGAAGACCCAGACTTCCTGTTCCCTGGTCTCATCGGAGACGTAGGCGAGATAGCGGCCGTCGGGCGAAAAGGTGGCCCCCTGATCGCGCCACGAGGAGTTGCTCACCTGGGTCTTCTCGCCGACCTCGCCGTCGGTCGGCACGATGAAGATCTCGCCGCGGAAGTCGACCGCGACGTAATCGCCCTCCGGCGAGGGGGAGACTCCCTCGGCCTTGTTGTGCGTGTTCACCCACGTGACCAGGTTGTCTTTCGGATCGAAGGCCATGTCGATCGTGACCTTCTTCGGGGTGCCGTTGGGCACGTCCAGGGTCCACAGCTCGAATTCGTTCTCGTAGGCGATGACTTTGCCGTCGGGGCTGATGGATGGGAACTGGATGCCATCCTGCCGGTGCCGCGTGACCTGTGACGGGAGCCCGCCGGTCGCCGCGATTCGCCAGACGTTGAAGATGTCGTCGCGCTCGGACGCAAAGTAGATCTGGCCGTCGGCCCCCCACATCGGGTGGGTGTCGTGCACCCAGGTGCGGAATTGCTTCGTATCCAGATCTGTCAGCCGGGTGATCTTCTTCGTGCCGAGATCCTGGACCCAGATGTCGTCGGTGCGGTTGCCCTTGTTGCCCTTCCGCCAGTAGGCGCCCCCTTTCCGCGTGAACGCGACCATCGAGCCGTCCTGCTTCACCATGCCGGAGTTGGCCGTATCCATATCCATCGGGCGGGGGAGGCCCCCGTCCACCGAGACCACGTAGAGCGGGCTGCGCCAGGGGCTGATGGCGCGCTGGGTCGCGAAGATGATCCCTTTGCCGTCGGGGGTCCAGTTCTGGACGGCGTCGCCGGTCGTATTGAACGTGAGCTGCCGCGGCTCGCCGCCGGTCACCGGGATCACGAACACGTCATCGTTGCCGAAGCGGTTGCTCGTGAACGCGATCAGCTTGCCGTCGGGTGAGAAGCGGGGGAACGCGTCGCGGCCGACGTGGGCGGTGAGGCGTGAGGGACTCGACCCATCCTGGTTGGCGACCCAGATGTCGCCGTGATACGAGAACACGAGCTTGCCGTGCGCCACGTGCGGATAGCGCGCGAACTTTATCGGGTCTGCGGCAGCCGGAAGAGCGACGGCGAGCGCGACGATGACGGCGCTTGTCAGCCGAATGAGAGCGGACGTGGGCATGCGGAGCTCCTTGA
>JACDBQ010000431.1 GCA_013694845.1 Acidobacteriota bacterium | reverse complement strand
GGGCCGCCTCCACCGCGGCCAGGGTGGCGACCGTCACGCTGAAGCCGCCCACCCGTGTCGCCGTCACCAGCACCGCGAGCTGGACCACGATGCCAGCGAACCCGACCAGGTTGAACGCGAGCCAACGGGATGCCGTGTGCCGTGCAGCCATATCTACAGGTGAAGGCGTCGTCGGCCGCGGTTTCGGCTCAGGGCGACAGTCGCCACGGTGGCGGACTGAACCGTGTTGAACGTGGCGTGACCCGTGGCATCGACCACGACATCTATGCGCTCGGTGGCGTCACGATGGACCGTGGCATGGACCACTGTGAGAGCCAACGACAGGGCTGTCGCAACTACTCGATGGCGAGCAGCGATGCGGCGGTCCTGAAATACCAGCGGCCATCCACCAGCGCCGGGGACGCCAGCGTCTGCTCCCCCAGCGTGTTCACGTGCAGCAGCTTGAACTCCCGTCCTGCCTGCAGAACGAACGTCTCCCCGTCGTCATTCGTGAAGAACACCTTGCGGTTGAGAGCAATCGGGGAGGCAGAGAATCCCTCTCGCTTTGCGTCACCCAGACGTCCCTGGTAGATCACCTGGCCGGTCTTCACGTCGTGAGCGGTGACGATGCTCTGGATGTCGTTTACGAGGTACAACACACCGTCCACGACCACGCCCGAGGGAATGAAGGGGGACCCTTTGGGCGACGTCCATGCGACGTGCGTGGCGGTGACGTCTCCGCTGCCGCCGGGCCGGATCGCGATCGTGGGCCCCTGCCGGCCGGACGAGCAGAGAATCAACCCCTCGGCGACCACCGGCGTCGGGATGACTTCGAAACCGAGCCCGGACACCGTCCAGAGCTCCTTGCCGGTCTGCGGATCGTAGCCATACACCTTACGCTGGCTGCTGACGATCAGTTCGTCGCGGTCGCCTGCGCGAATCACCACCGGTGTGCCCCAGCCGACGGTCTCGACCCGGTTGGTTTTCCAGATCTGCTTTCCGGTCTTCTTGTCGAACGCGCCCACGTACGCGCCCGTCGCCTCTGTGCCTTTGTGGTCCTGATACAGAAAAATGCGGTCCTTGTAGAGGACCGGCGACCCGGCGCTGCCGTGTGTGTTGGCCAGGCGGCCGACCGGATTGTGCCAGGCGATCCTTCCGTTGAAGTCCACGGCCATCAGTCCATGCGTCCCGAACGACGCATAGACGAGCGTGCCGTCGGTGACCGCGGTGGCCGAGGCATGGCTGTTCTTCTGATAGACGTGCTCGATCCCCGCTTTCGTCGGCACAACCCTCTCCCACAGTGGCTTTCCATCGGACCGCCGGAAGGCAAGCATCGACACCCGTGCGCCGTCTTCGCGCGCCGTCGTGATGAAAAGGTGGTCGCCCCACACGATCGGTGACGAGTGGCCGCGGCCGGGGACGGGCACCTTCCACTTGACCCCCTGTGTCGGGGACCACTTGTCGGTGTATTTGCCGTCTTTGACGAGCCCCTGGCCGGACGGGCCGCGCCAGCGGGTCCAGTATTTGGCACCTTCTCCCTCGACCTCGATCATTGTGGCGGCGACGTTGGCGCCGGCCCGAAGTATGGGTGCTGGAAGTGCGGCCGCGACCAGCAACGCGAGGCCTGTTGCCGGGACGAGCACGATGGGTCGAATTCTCATGGCTCTCTTGTGCCTTAACGGTGATACTTCAGTCAACCCCGGTGGGATAGGGCAGGCTTTGGGCTTTTGGCTCTGGGCTTTTGGGCCCCTGGCTCTCATGTCTCGATCTGGAGGGCGCATGGCGAAGATGGTGTTGGGCGTGGTTGCGCGGATCCTGGCGAAACCCGGCCGCGTGGTTGTCGTTCGCGAGGGGTTGACGGCACTGCTGGCCCCGACGAGGCGGGAGCCGGGCTGCGTCACCTACCAGCTGATGCAGAACGCGCAGGATCCATCGGATTTCACGTTCTACGAGCAGTGGACGGACGCCGCCGCCCTCGACGCTCACTCCCAGTCAGCCCATATTGCCGCCGCGTTCTCGCAACTTGGCGATCATCTCGCTGCACCGCCCGCCGTGCGTCGTTATTCCTACATACAGCCATGAGCACTGTCGCCGCCATCATTCTCGCCAAAGAACGCCGGATGGTGAACCGCATTCGCGCATCGGGTGCCGTGAATCCAGAGCAGGCCCGAACGCTCGAGGAACTCGGGATATCGCGCGGTGTGATTCTGCGTCGGCTCAGGGAGCGCGCCGTCATCCGCCAGGCGGGTCCGGATCGGTACTATCTCGATGAGCCGAGCTGGGAGGCCGTACGACGCAGCCGGCGGCGCGCGATCCACATCATGGGGGTCATCGCGCTGATTATCCTGATCGCGGTCCTGTTCGGTTCACGCCGTGCGCTCGCAGTTGGCTTTGGGCTTTCGGCTTTGGGCTTTAGTTAGGCTTTGGGCTTCAGCCCGAAGCCCAGAGCCAGAATATACTGCGCCATGCGCAGCCGATTTCTTCTGTCAGCAGCCGCGCTCGCGATGGCAGCCGCCACGAGCGCTCAATCCTCCCAGCCTCAGTCGCCACCGCCCGCCGAGAGTCGAGAGCCCAGAGCCCAGAGCCAACGGCCGTCGAGAGCCGAGAGCCGAGAGCCCAAAGCCCAAAGCCTGCTCTCCGATCTCCGCTGGCGCAACCTCGGGCCCACGCGCGGCGGCCGGGTCACGGCGTACGTGGGAGTGCGGAGCCAGCCGTGCACCTTCTATATGGGACCGACCGGCGGTGGAATCTTCAAGACCGAGAACTGCGGCGACACGTGGACGGCTGTCAGCGACGGCCAGATCTCCACGGGCTCGATCGGCGCGATCGATGTCTCCGAATCCAATCCCAACATCGTCTACGTCGGTACCGGGAGCGCAGCCATCCGCAGCAACGTGATCATCGGGCGCGGGGCCTACAAGTCGGTTGACGCCGGGCGGACGTGGCAATTCATCGGCCTGCCGAACGCCGGGCAGATCGGCTCGATCGTCATCCACCCGACCAATCCTGACATCGTGTGGGTCGCAGCGCTGGGCTCTCCATTTGGACCGAACGAGGATCGCGGTGTCTTCAAGACCGCTGACGGCGGGAAGACGTGGAAGAAGACGCTGTTCGTGAATCACGAGACCGGGGCGCGGGTCGTCGCCGTGAACCTGTCGAATCCGAACGAACTGTACGCGGGGATGTACCGTGGCTTTCGGAAAGGCTGGGACATCATCAGCGGCGGCCCATCTTCCGAGGGCGGAATCTACAAGTCGACCGACGGCGGTGAGACCTGGAAGAAGCAGGAGAACGGGCTCCCGGCGCCGTTGATCGGCAAGATCGACATCGACATCGCGCGCAGCGCGCCGAACGTCGTCTACGCCATGATCGAAGCCCCCGGGGCGCAGGGCGGGCTCTATCGGTCTGACGACAGCGGCGCGACGTGGCGGATCGTCAACAGCGCCGGCAATCTCAGGTCGCGGCCGTTCTATTTCAACTACGTCGACGTCAATCCGATGAATCCGGAAGAAGTCTGGGTCAACGCGCTCGGGCTCTACAAGTCGGTCGACGGCGGCAAGCAATTCACCACCGTCTCCACGCCGCACGGCGACAACCACGGCATCTGGTTCAACCCTGACAATCCGCTGACGGCTCTCCAGGTCAACGATGGCGGCGCCAACGTCACGCGCGACGGCGGAGGCACGTGGTCGAGCATCCTGAATCAGCCCACGGGTGAGTTCTACATGGTCGCGGTCGACGAGCAGCACCCATACCTGATCTACGGTCCGCAGCAGGACAACTCGACGGTCGTCCTCCCAAGCGTCCCGAACGTCTCGTTCGGCTTCGATCATCCGGCGCAGGCGTTCACCCAGGCCTCCGGTTGCGAGACCGGAGGGGTGATGCCGACACCGGATGGCAAAGTCATCTGGGGGGCCTGCAAAGGCGAGCTCGAACGCTTCAACGTCGAAACGGGGCAGTCGCAGGGGCGCTGGATCTATCCGCAGAACCGCTACGGCCATTCGCCGAAAGACATCAAGTACCGCTTTCCGCGGCAGACGGTCATCCTCGTATCGCCGCACGATCCGAAGACCGTCTACCAGGCCTCGCACGTGATCCACAAGACGATCGACGAAGGTGTGACCTGGCAGGTCATCAGTCCAGACCTGACCTGGAACGATCCGAAGTACCAGGTCGTACCCGGCGCTCCCATCACCCGCGATGTCACGGGCGAGGAAGTCTATTCGTCGATCTATGCGATGGCCGAATCGCCGCTGCAGCGCGGCGTCTTGTGGGTGGGGGCCAACGACGGTCCCGTGCACGTGTCACGCGACGGCGGTAAATCGTGGAAGAACGTCACACCGAAAGATCTTCCTCCTGGCGGCCGTGTGCAGAACATCGACGCGTCGAAACACCGTCCCGGACGCGCCTACATCGCGGTGTATCGCTACCTCTTCGAACACGATCTGCAGCCCTACATTTACCGGACCGATGATTTCGGCGCTACGTGGACGAAACTGACGGATGGCAACAACGGCATACCCGGCGACCATCCAACGCGGGTGGTCCGAGAGGACCCGGAGCAGCCGGGGCTGCTTTATGCCGGCACCGAGTTCGCCTTTTTCGTCTCACTCGACAACGGCGCGAGCTGGCGCTCGCTTCAGCAGAACCTGCCGGCCACGCCGGTCACGGATCTTCGCGTGCACCGTGGCGACGTGGTGATTTCGACCATGGGGCGTGCGTTCTGGGCGCTCGACGACGTGTCACCGCTGCGACAGATGGCCGCGTCGCAGGCGATCGCCCCGTCAGCCGGGTCACCGATGCTGCTGCCGCCGGCCAGCCGTATCCGTTACCGTGCGTCGGGTGGCCGTCGCGGAGGGGCGCCGGAGTATCCGCCGATCGCGCTGGCGCTCGACTACGTGCTGCCCGAGGGCTTCAGCGGTGCCATCTCGCTCGAGATCACCGACGCGAAAGGGCGCGTGGTCCGGACCGTCGATCCCGCCGCCGCGCAACGGGGCGGTGGTGGCCGGGGCCAGGCCGCCGGAGACCCGGAGGATCCCGATATGCGTGGCGGCCGGGGTCGCGGAGGCGCCGCATCAGGCCTGACCTTGAAGCCCGGGCACAACCGGTTCCTGTGGGATTACCGCTGGATGAATGGCGGCCCGCTGGCGGCGCCCGGCCGGTACACGGCGAAGATCGCGAGTGGCGCTTTCAACCAGACGCGGACGTTCGACGTCGTGGTGGACCCGGGTGTGTTGAAGGACGGCGTCACCGCGGCGGACCTGGTGGGACAGCAGAACTTCCTGCTGGCGCTTCGGGAGACGATCGCTGCGGCCACGCTGACGAGACAGCAGGTCGAAGCGGCCATGGCACAAGCGAACGTTCAACCGGCGGCCGCTCCAGGCCCAGGTGAGAGCACCACCGGGCAGCTCGAGTCGCTGGCGCAGAGCACCGCACCTGGCGCCAGGCTCCAGGCGCTCTGGGCACGCCTCGTGACGGCCCGCGGAACCTACGAACAGCCGATGCTTCTCGATCAGTTGAACAGCATCAGCCGCGTTGAAAGCGGGGCCGACCAGAAGGTAGGCGCCGAATCCCGTCGTCGCTATGAGGACCTGGTCAAGGAGCTGAAGGCACTCCAGGCGGAGTTGACGGCGGTCCGCTGACGAGGGTGTATTCGCAGGCCCGAAAGGCCTGCGGCGAGGTAGTGATGGCCGAATTGAAGACGAAGGAAACCAAGGCGAGCGTCTCTGCCTTTCTCGCGTCGATCAAGGACGAACAACGCCGGGAGGACGCGCTCGCCGTCGCCGCCATGATGAAGTCGGTGGCGAAGACCGAACCGAGGATGTGGGGAATGAGCATCGTCGGCTACGGCTCGCAGCATTACAGGTACGCCTCGGGTCGCGAGGGGGACTGGTTCAGGACGGGGTTCTCTCCCCGCAAAGACAGCCTCACCCTCTACATCACGAGCAGCTTCGAGCAGTATCCGGACCTGATGGAGAAACTGGGAAAGTTCAAGCTCGGGAAGTCATGCCTGCACGTCAAGAAGGCTCTCCGACGTCGACCTGAAGGTGCTCGAGCAGCTGATCACGCGGTCGCTGAAGTCCCCGCTCCCGGGCGCGTGAGGGCCTTTCGGTGCTCCCTCAGAGGAGAAACTGCGGATTTTTAGGGTGCAATTCTGTGAAACTCGCGTATCATCCACCCACAGACCGCGCGCGTTACGCGCGCATGGATGGTCAAAGGAGCTAGACAGAGCATGGCCAAGAGCGCGAAGAAAAAGACGGCGTCCAAGAGCAGCGGATCGTCGAAGAAGACAGCGGCCAAGTCGACCGCGAAGAAGACGGCCGCCAGGACGACCGCGAAGAAGAAGACCACCGGGCGCAAGCCGAACGCGGCGTTCATGGCGCCGGTGACGCCGAGCGCGGCCCTCTCGGAGATCGTCGGCCCCAAGCCGCTACCGCGCACCGAGCTGACCAAGAAGCTCTGGGCGTACATCAAGAAGAACGACCTGCAGGATCCGAAGAACAAGCGGATGATCCGGGCCGACGACCGCCTGCGTCCGATCTTCGGCACCTCGCAAGTGAACATGTTCGACATGACCAAACTGGTCAACAAACACGTCAAGGCATAGCTCGCCGATCGACAGGGCGTAGCTCGCCGGTCACATCAATTGAACGCTCCACGCTGCGGCCTCTCGCCGCGCGCGGAGCGTTTTCTGTTTTCACGGGGTTTTAAGGGGTTCCAAGAGGTTCCAGGGAGTTCCAACCGTTCGAGGTCCCCAGCTGGAACCCAGAACCGACTGGAACCCTTTGGAACCGTTTCTCCCCATAAACGAACTGCAGGCC
>JACDBQ010000016.1 GCA_013694845.1 Acidobacteriota bacterium | reverse complement strand
GAGTTTGCCGTACCCGACGCTGATCTCAAAGCTGCTCCACAAGTACGCAGCAGGTCGCCTCAGGAACGTACGGCGAGGGCGAATCGTCAGGTCGCGTCGTCCTCACCCCAAGCCGCCGCCGAACGTCAACACGCCGCGGGACATCCCCGATCGGCGTCTCAGGCGACCTTCTGCCGGCGGCGGGATGACTTCAGGACGAGGCGGACATGCACCCCGAGACGCGCCAGCATATCAATCAGGCTGTCCGTGCTGAACAGATCGAGCCGGCCTCGCAAAAGGTCGCTCACGCGAGGCTGTGTAACTTTCAGGATTGTGGCGGCCTCGACCTGCTCGGTCCGGCGCATCTCACCCTGAAGCGTGACGGCCGCGGCCGATTGAGCTTTTTGGCGATTGAGGTCGGTCTCGACTACCGGGTCGGTCAACGGGACGGTGGCCACGCCGTGGAATTCTCCTTCGAGGGGTCGGACGGAGGCGATCGGATCAGCGGGCGCGGCTGGGCCATCCTCGCCGCCGACGAGTTTCGGGGCCGCATCTTCATTCATCACGGGGATGACTCCGGGTTTACGGCATGTCGGAGCGACCGCACGGCTCCTCACCGGAAACGGATCACATGAGGCGAACACCAGCGCTCGTGCGACTTGAGAACAAACTGGCCAACGACCCCAGCGCGATTCTGAGCGACGCGGAGATTCGGGTGCTGGATGGCGAGGTACGGCGCGCCCTGGTGTCGTCCTTTCCGGGGATCGAAGCGCACTTGGCTCACAGCGAAGACTCGACTCGCTGGCATGCACTCGGCGCGCGATGCCGCCAGGCCCGCCGCGCACGCGGGATTCGTGATGTGTCGGTCGCGCTTGGTATACCTCAATACCGACTGCGGGCGATTGAGGGAGGTCTCCTGAGGGAGGTGCGCGCGGACCTCGCGCACCGCTACTTTGACTTCCTCGGAATCGACGCGTGGGTCGCTGACTGGTGCCGTGCGAATCGAGAGCTGGCCACGCGCCTGGGTCTTCTGGACGGCACGCGGATACGGCCGCGCCGTCGCCGCTGATCTCGTGTCGACGAGACGCATCGTAAAGCCTACCGGCTGGGTCGTCGACATGCGCCACTATCTTGAGAAGGAACCGGAGATCTGCCGGAGGCCCTCCCCGAACGTGTGCTGAGTCTGGCCGTTTTCTTCGGCGCGATCGTGGCCTGGGTCACCGATCACCTCCCGGAAGGCGATTGGCTCACGAATGAGCATCGCACCGTCACAACGAGCCGAGCTCCATTATCAGGGCAGTCCCAAGTCGCCACGCCGGTTGCCGTGCCAGGACGCCGCGGTCGGCGCCTCACACTGTTCATCGCCGCTCGCTTCAGGCGCGCGATGATCTCTGCGTAGTCATTCCTCGTTGCGAGACTCGCGTGGGCCGAGGTGACCGTGAACGCCACACGTGAACGCACCTTGACGGACGGTCGTCCGAGATGTTCGGCGGCGGACTGGGTTCAGCACTCCCGCCGCTTAAGCCATCGACGAAACGACGCCTCCGAGCGTAGGGTCAGCCGCGGTGACCAGTCCTCTGGTGCTTCGCGACCGAGCAGGTTAGGTGAGCAGGAAGTCGGGCGACTCGATGACGCGCGATTCGTAGTCGCGAATCGCTCTGCACCCGCAATCGAGTCAACGTGCTCGCAGGGATTGGCTAACGCTGCTCAATATCCTCGAGTGCTTCAGACACCGCCGCCGACATTCTTGCGGCGGTGGCGCGGACATGGTCGTACCACTTGGACGCATCCCATATCACTAGAATCTGGCCGAAGCCGAAGACAACGACTGTGCCACCGGCTCCGGGGAGTAGCTGCATCCGCCGCGGCGAGTGAGCATGTTTCCAGGCGTGCTGGGGATGGACGTCGCACGGGACATCAGCCACGCTGTCGCAGATCGACAATCGGCTGATTGTCGACCTCCGCGGCAACACTGGTGGGGGCATCATTCTCGTTCGAGGCTAGCGTTCAAGGCAGGGACAATCAACTGGAGCGAGTAATGACGCTGTCCGCGAAACAACAGCCTCTTATCAATTGAAATGAACACAATGGCAACAGGACGTCCAAGCAGTCGGCGAAGGTCCCAAAGAAGGCCGCTGTCGAGCGGGTCGCTGCG
>JACDBQ010000938.1 GCA_013694845.1 Acidobacteriota bacterium | reverse complement strand
CCGTGTCGGCGTTGTCGTCGCGACCGGTCGTGATGTTGTAGGGCGTGCCGCTGCGCATGCCGCCATTCAGCGCGAGGCGCATGTTGGCGAATAGCGGCATGCTGAACATTCCGCTGACCGAGTGCCGGGGCACGCCCATGGCTGGCCCCCATTCGTTCCCGGGGTCGTAGTTGTTGGCGGGGACGCTGAAGGCGCCGTCCGCGTCAGATTCCTGCTTCAGCCACGCGTAGTTGGCGAACAGCATCATCCGCTTCGCGGGCACCTGGAAGTTCATGCCGGCGACAAAGGTCTCACCGCGCATGTTGGCGGTGGACTCGACCTGCGTGACGTTGCCGACAGCAGGATCGGGCCGCGTGCCGTTCAGCGGCGCGTTGAGGTTGCGCCCGCGGAAACGATTTTCGCCCCGGGTACGGCTGTAGCTCACGTTGAGGCCCAGTTTCGGCGAAACCTGTTGACTGAGGCCGATATTTCCCATCGTGCGGGTCGGCATGACCAGGCCGTCGGCGAGCGCGTATCGGCTGGCCGGCAGTACCTGCTGGGATGCGCCACCAGAGAAGGGATCGGGGTAGCCGGGGTTGGTGATCACCAGGTCCTGCTGCCGCGTGCCGTCGACACGGAGGACCTGCTCGTAGGTCTCGGATTCCAGCCAGTCGTAGAAGATGCCTCCACCGCCGCGGACGGTCGTCTTCCCGTTCTTGAACGGCGACCAGGTGAAGCCCACCCGTGGCGACAGGTTGAATCGATCGTCGAGGTGCGACTGCACTTCCTGCCTGACCCCGGCGCTCAGCGTCAGATTGGACCTCGCGCGCCAGTCATCCTGAAGGAAGAGCCCTGCCTGGACCTGCGAATACTCGACCAGCGGATTACCGAGGCGCTGCGTGTAATTGGCGGGCCTGCGCGCGTCGTAGTCGGCCATCGACGTGAAGGTGAACGTGCCGAGATAATTCGTGCGGTTATCGCTCGTGTACCTGCCTGCCTCGAGCAGCGCGCCGGCGCGGATCGCATGTGTGCCCCTGGTCCAGTCGACATTCGTCGCCCACTCCAGGTCCAACGTTTCCCGGCCACCGGCCTGCTGCGCACCGCCGAGTGTAAATGTGTCGAGGACGCGGACCGCCTGCGCCTCCACATCCGCATCAGCCGTCGTCGCCTGTCGCCGAAGCTGAAGGCGGCTCTCACCAAAGACGCTCCGTGCCCACGGTCCGCTCTCGGAGAGCCGCAGCATCGTATCGTCGGTCGTGCGCGAGAACGAACGGTCACCGAGCTCGAACCCGCCAACGCCGAGATTCCGCTGCTCGTTGCCGTTGGACTGGAGGCTGGCGCGCAGCGTGTGAGCGGTGTTGATCGCGTGGTCGAGCCGGCCGTTGAAGTTGATCCGGTCCGACGGACGACGAACGGCCGACAGCGAACGGGTGCCGTCGGGGCCGAACGCGTTGATGTTCGCCGAGTCGTAGAGGGCGGTGCCGGTAGCCGAGAGCGAAAAGGACGTCCGCTCCTTGCGCAGGGTGCCGCTCATGTTGAAGGTGTACTGTTGCGTCTGCTCGGGGCCTTTCTCGGTCACGTATGCGTTGCGGGCGTTCAGCGAGTCGTCACGGAACAGGAAGTCCATGCTGCCGCGAAGCGGGCCGAGGCCAGGCTGCGTGACGATGTCGATGAAGACCATCCCGGCGGCGTGATTTTCTGCGGCGTACATGTCGCGCGAGAAGCGGATGGACCGGATCTGCGACTTGGGCGGGAGCTTGCCGCCGCGGAAACCGTCGACCCGCAGCGTCGCGCCGGGGCCGGCCATCTCCTTCAGCACCCGTTCCATCTCGTCGGGATCGTCGGGCAGCGCGTTGATCTGGTCCTTCGAGAGCACGGTATTGAAACGATCGTTGTTCGGATCCGACGCCACCGTCGCCTTGTCCCGGCCGACCGAAACGCTCTCGTCCAGCTTCTGGATGACCAGCACCGCGTCGCGGCGGTTCTCGCCGTTGCGGACCCGGACGTCCGGAATCACCAGCCGCTCGAATCCGGGGAACGCGACTTCTATCGCGTAACGTCCCGGGACGAGATCATCGACCCTGGCCAGGCCCTGCCCATCGGAGGGAATGTCGGAACGCACGATCGAGACAGTACGCTCTTCGGTGCCCTTGACCTGGACGACCGCGCCTGGAACGACCGCGCCGCTCGGGTCCTTGACCACGATGCGAAGGCTGCCAGGTTGCGGGCGCTGCGCCGCTGCAGCCTGGAGTGCGGAACCGGTGATCGCGAGCGCCAGCGCCGTCGCGGTGAACAGTGTGCGGATCATGGCGTGATCGCTCCTACTTCGCGTCGACGGCGAATTTCTTCGCGTCGATCTTCGGGTTGATCTTCACCTTGTTGATCGTCCACTCTTCAGTCGTCTCGCCGGCCACCGCGCGACGCATCTTGTGCGGGAAATTCACGCCGTCGACCTGTCGCCAGTCGTCGAAGAACAGGTGGAACTCCACGGTCGGCTGCTGCGCGATGTCCTGCGCGACGCGCTTCTCCATGTCGTCCCGCACCTTCTTGCGTTCCTCGTCGCTCAGCTGACGCGTCTGACTCTGAGCCTGCGTCTGCGTATGCGCGACGGCGGCTCCTCCAGCGGCAGCCACCGTTGGCCCGCCACTGGTCATCACGCGCGGCTGGCGTCCCTGGTAGGTCACCATCAGTGGCAGGTAATTGTTCTGATCGATGAAGAGGCGCGCGGCGAAACCGTCGGCGTCCTTGACGTCGATCACATGGGCCTTGCCATCGGGCGATTCCGCTTCTCCGGCGTAGGTGTAGAGTGCATGCAATGAGGGATGGGCGGCGCCAAACCAGCCGAGCATCATGCGCGAGATCTCGGTGCGCGTGCTGCGAATGGCCGTCTTGTTCAACTGCTCGAGTTGTTCCGGGGTCGGCTTCACCGCGTCGGGTGCCGGACCGCCAGCCCCCATCCGGAAGACCATCGCCCCGCCGGGTCCCATCGACATGTTGCCCCCGCCTGGCATGATGGCCTTGTCGCCGTTGAACCCGCTGTTCATCGTCATGTTCGTCATCCCGCTCGAGACTTCCGAGCGGAGGTACTTGTCCGGCAGTTCGATGAACATCTCGACTGCACCGGACATCTGCCTGGCGCCGATGTTTCGATCCATGGAGGCTTCCAGGCTGAGTGCCGTCAACCCCTCGAGCTTCGCGCCGCCGATCGCCGCGCGCGTCTTGCCGATGACCTCCGCCGCCTTCGCGTCCTGCGCATGCGCGGCCGGAACGAAACCCGCCGCGAGAGAAACTGCCAGCAAGCCTGATCGCACCATCTGAATTCGCATCATGAATTTCTCCGTATCAATGACCTGGCCGTGTTGAACCGTGTTGGACCGTGGCTGCGGACCCGTGTTGCCCGTCTTGAACCGTGGCTGTGAACCGTGTTGAACCGTGGCTGTGAAACCGTGTTGCCCCGTGTTGAACCGTGGCCATGATCCCCTTCCGTGCCGTGCCGATGGTTAAGCCGGCGCAAAGAGTTTGTTAAGCACGTAAAACCTGATGCGGTCCCTGATTTCGGCCCGGATTCCGGTGCTAGACTCGGCCTCATGAAGGTGGGATCCAGGCTGCCGATGTTCGCGGTGGCGGCCGCGCTGCTCGGGTTGATCGCGCTGCTGGCCACGCTGCAATACCGGTGGCTCGGGCAGGTGAGCGCGGCGGAGCGCGAGCGCATGAAGACCAATCTCGCGGCGCGAGCGATCGGCTTTGCGCAGGATTTCGATCGCGAGATCACCCGCGCCTACCTGCTGTTCCAGCTGGATACGATTCGCGATCGCTCGAACATCGCGACCCAGGTGGCCGAGCGGCACGATCGGTGGCAGGCGACCTCCCGCTATCCGCGGCTGGTCAAGGACGTGTATGTCGTGCCGGGCGATGGCGGCCAGGCGCCGGTCCTTCAGCACTTCAATGCGGCGACCCGATTCGTTGAGCCGGCGGAGTGGCCGGACGCTCTGGGGCCAATCCGCGCCCATCTCTCGGCCTCGGGGTCTGTGCCGGCGTTGACGCCGTCCCCACCCATGGCGCCCGGTTCGACGTTCGTGGTGAGGACGATCCCCACCGCGTTGTGGGAGTCCGTCCCCGCGTTGCTCGTCCCGGCGCCGATGGTGATCTTCGGCACGTCGGTAGCGCTCGAGTCTCACCTCGGCGCGCGGCCTGACTTGCGTCTGGCGCCCTCGATGTCGTGCATGATCCTGGTTTTGGACCGCGAGTACATCGCAACCGAGATGCTGCCGTCGCTGGCGCAGCAGCATTTTCGCGGCACCACCGAGGGAATCGACTACGAGATGGCGGTGGTGAGCACCGCGGTGAAATCCGCGGTGTATTCGAGCGCGGCGGGATTCACGCCCGACCCTGCCTCGTCGAGCGATGCATCCGCCGACCTGTTTCAGGTTCGCCTGCAGGAGTTCGGCGCCATGGCATCGGAGGTCCGCCGGTTCACGTCGTTTGTGTCCTCCCGTGTGGATCAAACGAATCAGCGCCGCGAGGGTGCGGCCGACCGGGTGGAGATCCGCCAGGCGCCGCTCTCGATCATGCTGCAGCACAGTGGTCCCGTCGCCAACGAGAAGCGGGCGATCGAGACCGGACTCGCGACGGCTGCTCAGCGTGCGGCCGGGAGTGCCCCGCGCTGGCGCCTCATGGTCAAACATCCATCCGGATCGCTGGAGACAGCGGTCGCCAGCGTGCGCAGGCGCAACCTCGTGGTCAGCTCCGGGATCCTCGCCGTACTCGGCGTCAGCATCGGCTTTCTCGTCGTCAGCACTCGCCGGGCGCAGGACCTCGCGCGCCAGCAGATGGAATTCGTCGCGGCTGTGTCGCACGAGCTGCGGACGCCGCTCGCGGTGATCCGCTCTGCGGCCGACAATCTGGCGGACGGCGTCGTACACGACGATCCCCAGGTGCGCAAGTACGGTGAGCTGGTCCAGGGCGAGGGGCGTCGCCTGACCGAGATGGTCGAGCAGATCCTCGAGCTCGCCGGCATCCATTCGGGGCAGCGCGGTTTCGCGCTCGCGCCGATTCCAGTCTTTCCGCTGCTGCGCGATGTGGTCGAGGCATCCTCTACGCTCGTCGAGGAAGCAGGTCTGGAGGTGGCTTACGACCTGCCCGAAGCACTACCGCCGGTGCTCGGTGACGAGCAGGCGCTGCGGCGCGTGTTCCAGAATCTCGTCGGGAACGCCATCAAATACGGCACATCCGGCAGGTGGATCGGTCTCCGCGCGCGCGTCAATGGACGCGAGGTGCTGATCACTGTCGCCGACCGCGGGATTGGAATCGAGGCGTCGGAGCAACCGCGCATCTTCGAGCCGTTCTACCGCGCACCAGGGGTGATCGCGGCGCAGATCCATGGCGCCGGGCTGGGCCTGAGTCTCGTCCAGCGGATCGTCGAAGCGCATGGCGGGCGGATTACCCTGCGAAGCGCTCCGGGGATGGGCAGCGAGTTCACCGTGCACCTGCCTGCCGCTGCCGAGGAACCTGCGGCTCGCACGTCGTCCGCAGCCGACCCGACGCCGACTCTCCATACCTCGTGAAGCGCATCCTGCTCGTCGAAGACGAACCGGGCCTTGTCCTGACCCTTCGCGATCGGCTGACCCGCGAGGGATATGCCGTCGACACGACCGGCGACGGCGAGAGCGGCCTGGCTCGGGCCGCCGGGGAGGCGTTCGACCTTGTCCTGCTCGATGTGATGCTGCCCCGCCTGGGTGGGTTCGACGTGCTCAAGGAGCTGCGAAAGCGGAACGTCGAAACGCCGGTCATCATGCTGACGGCGCGAGGTCAGGTCGTCGACAAGGTGGTCGGGCTCAAGCTTGGCGCCGACGACTACGTGACGAAGCCGTTCGAGATGGTCGAGCTCCTGGCGCGGATCGAAGCCAAGCTTCGCCGCGCGCCGGTGACCCCGCACCCCACGCTGGGCTACCAGTTCGGAGGTATCCGGGTGGACTTCCGGCGTGCCGAAGTGACGAAAGAGGGCGCGGCGCTCGAGCTGTCGGCCCGCGAATTCCAGCTGCTCAAGTACTTCATCGAGCACCGCGGAGCCACGTTGACTCGTGAGGAGCTGCTCAACGAGGTTTGGGGCTACAACGCGATGCCATCGACGCGGACGGTTGACGTCCACGTGGCGTGGCTCCGCCAGAAAATCGAGCCGAACCCCCGGCACCCCCAGTTTGTGCTGACGGTGCATGGAATGGGGTATAAGTTCGCCGGGTGATACTCAACGACGCTCACGGCCACTTCTTCTCTTCCCGCTTTCTCGAACTGCTCACAGCCACCCTGCCGGATCTGCCGGAATCCGGTCGCGCGGCCGCCGTGGCAACCAGGCTCGGCTGGTCCGATCCCGCCAGCGTCGAGGCGCTGTCGCACACGTGGGCGGCCGAATTGGATCGGCACGGAGTCTCACGCACAGCGCTGATCGCCAGCATTCCCGGCGATGAAGACTCCGTCGCCGGGGCCGTGCGGCTGCATCCCGACCGTTTCGTCGGGTTCTTCATGTTCAATCCCGCTGCTCCGGCAGCCGCCGAACGCCTCGAGCGAGCGTTTGCCGACCTGAACATGCGTTGCGTTTGTCTGTTTCCAGCGATGCACGGCTACCGCCTGGACGACGAGCGCGTCGGGACGGTGTTCGAGTCGGCATCCAGACACCGCGTTGCCGTTTTCGTGCATTGCGGCGTCCTGACCGTCGGCGTCCGCTCGAAGCTCGGCCTTCCGTCAGCCTTTGATCTGCGACTCGGCGATCCCCTGGCCGTGGCGACGATCGCTTCGCGGTACCCAGCGGTGCCGGTCATCATTCCGCACTTCGGCGCGGGCCTGTTTCGCGAGGCCCTCATGGCCGCGCATCAATGCCCGAACATCCACCTCGACACGTCCAGCTCGAACAGCTGGATGAAGTACTATCCGGGTCTCACGCTCGACGTCGTCTTCCGCCAGGCGCTCGCCGTCGTCGGTCCGCAGCGGTTGATCTTCGGCAGCGATTCATCGTTCTTCCCACGCGGCTGGCAGAAAGGTGTCCACCAGGCGCAGGTGGCGGCCATGGACGTCGCCGGCGTGAGCGCCGAGGACCGCGCGTTGATTCTCGGCGGAAACTTTGACCGCTTGTTCCCGTCGAGGACGATGTAGCGCAGGCCTTCGCCGCCTGCACGGGCCACGACGATGTAGCGCAGGCCTTTCAGGCC
>JACDBQ010000919.1 GCA_013694845.1 Acidobacteriota bacterium | reverse complement strand
CCGATGTTCGATCCAAGCAGCAGGACGAGCATGCGTCCACGCCCGGTACGCGCGGCCGCGGCCTTCCGCAAGCCGTCCTCATAGGTGGACTGGTGGCCAACCACGGACAGGTGAAGACGAGTGAGGCGCTGCTCGGTCTGTTCGAGCGCCTGCGACGAAATGTCGATCAGGTGCACACGCGCCGACGCGCCGCGCGCCTGCAGTGCCTCGGCGAGCAGCAGCAGCTTCTCCCCGCTGCCGCAGCCGAGCTCCACCAGCGTCCCGTCGGCGGTGCCGATCCCGCTGACGATGGCGTCCCCGTGGCGGACGAGCAGACGGCTCTCCGCCCGAGTGATGCCGTACCAGGGCAAGCGACAGATCGCGTCGAAGAGGCTCGATCCGAGCGGATCGTAAAGATACTTTGACTGCAGTTGCTTCGGCGAGAGCGCGAGATCGCGCCCGACGTCGGCAGCGAACTGTGCGGTGAGCGTGTCAATCATTCGTTGAGACATCACAGGCTCCCGGCGGTCCTGAACTTCGCGTAAACGTAAGGGTAGTTCGGGCGGAACCAGTTGCGGAAGCTCCGACGAATCAGCTCCTTCGCGGTCCCCGACGATGCCCCCTTCATGACGTAGTGCTGATCGTCGAAGAACTCGGCGGAATACTCCGGGTACGAGACCATCGGCTCGAAACCCGGGAACGCGGCGAAGAGCGTCGAGGTCCACTCCCAACCGTTGCCCGCCAGGTCGTGAATGCCCCAGGCGCTCGCTCCGGCGGGACGCGAGCCCGCAGGCACCGGCTCCCAGGAAGCGAAATCGAAGTGCCCGCGCGAACGATCCGGCGGCGCGGCTCCCCAGGGATAAGGGCGTTCGTCGCCGGACAGCGTGCCGAACGCGGCGTGGTGATACTCCGCCTCGGTCATCAGGCGGCGCCCCGTGGATGCCGCGAACTTCGACGCGTCCTCCTGGCTGACGTAAACGGGCCAGGACGGCGGAAGCGGGACGTTCTCGAACATGCCGCGCCAGTACCAAGTGCCCGCTTCACGGATCCAGAACGCCGGGGGCTCGACGTGGCCGGACTCGACAAACGGCAGGTAATCCGCGTTGGTCACGCTGTGAACATCCAGCTCGAACGCGGAAACCTCGACCCGGTGCGCGTCGAATTCGTTGTCCCAGCCGAACGGAATCTCCTCCGGCCCGGCGCCCATCCCCGCGGCCCCGGCCGGTATCCTCGCCGACGTCCGCGGCGGCACCGGTGCCTTCGTCTCGTACGGCAGGTAGGTCGGGCGCTGCTTGTCGCCATGCGCGAGACGGTGCCACATGTAGAGGAGTGTTTCCTGGTGCATCGCCTCGTGCTCGAGGGCGGTGTAGAGCGCCTGCGCTCGACGCATGGCCGGGCGCGATTCGTCGAAGTCGGCGTGCAGAATGGCGTCGGTGACGACCGCGTCGGCCGCGTGGCCGAAGGCGAGCACCTCGTCACGCGATGGCCACCTGGTATCGGGGCCGCTGCGCGGGTTCGCGGCGTCCTCGCTGTCAGGGTCGATGCCGCGGGCGAACAACGCTTCGAGCCTCGGGTCCACCCCGTCGCGCCCGAGGCCGCGGTTGATCAGCGCGATGATGCTGAACGCCGGCAGGTGCCCTTCATAAAAGACGATGGGATTGCGGAGCGCGATCGGGCGGGTGTAATAGACCGCGGGATCGATCAAATCGAAGAGCGCACGAGACCGGGATCGGTTGCGGGCATACCACGCCGCGATGGCGGCACGATCGATAGCAGGAGAGCCTGTGGCGCTGACGGGCGACATATTCCTACCCTAACCCTGATACGTCCATTTGGATTCCCGGCACCTCTTGACGAGCGGGGTCAGATCTCGATTTTTCGAAGGTCCACCGGATTTCGGGTCGGACCTTCGAAAAATCCAGATCTGACCCCAACAGCTCACGAACTTGAACAGCTCAGGCGGCGGCCGGCCACTTTTTTGCTGGTCAGCCGTTTAGACTCTGAATCTTGGCACGATCATGAGATTTGCAAGCCGGGGGCCGGAGGGGGCGTCCGCCGGCCCGGGCGTGTTACGCTAGAGCATCCGGTCCGACGCGAAAGTGGCGGAACTGGCAGACGCGCCGGACTTAGGATCCGGTAGCCGTAAGGCTATGGGGGTTCGACTCCCCCCTTTCGCACCAGCAGATCGGGGTGCTCGAGGGTGTTGATCGGGGCTGAGAGGGCTCATCGGTGCGCACGCGCCGAGCCTCTGCCAGCGTCGAAGTGGCATCAGGAGCACCAGCACCTCGCACCCGTCAGCAGCGTTCAGCGCCCGTCAGCATCTTGCATCTTGCGGCACCCATCAGCACTTTGCAGCACCCCGAATGAAGACCGAGTTCATCGACGTTTCCGACACCCACAAGAACCTCGTCGTCGAGATCGACAGCACCGTGGTCGACGCCGAGATCGACAAAATCGCCCGCGACTACAGCAAGGCGGCGCGGATTCCTGGTTTCCGGCCCGGCAAGGTGCCATCAAAGGTGGTGCGCCAGCGCTTTCGTGACCAGATCCTTCATGACGTCGTCCACGGCCTGATCCCGCGCGCCGTCGACGAAGCGCTGCGTGAC
>JACDBQ010000908.1 GCA_013694845.1 Acidobacteriota bacterium | reverse complement strand
CACGAATCCTCCCCCTGTCGGCACCGAAGCCGGTTCGGCGCGACCCGCGTACGATCGGCACGAGCCGGACCATGGGCTTTCCGGCCTTGGCGATGACGATGTCCTCGCCGTTGACCGCTTCGTCGACGAGGCGCGAGAGGCTGGTCTTCGCCGCGTGCAGATTGACTTGCCTCATGAACTAAGCTTAGCTAAGTTAGCTGCGTCTCGTCAACCCAACTCCGTGTGAGCTACACCTCAGCCGTCGTCCGAGCCTTAAGGACCCAACCGTCAGGCTTCATGCGGGTGAAAGACGCCTACGCAGAATTGATCCTCGCCACCGCGCCGGGAGGTGCGGCCACGATTGCCATCGCGCCCGTGCTGGCGGTCATCGGCGGCGCCTGCGGCGCACTGGGCGGCGCCGGGGTCGGGGCGGGTCTCTCCCTTGCCGAGGCCAGCGCGCGCTCACAGCGCGCCCTCGCCCTGATTGCAGCCGCCGCGCTCGGCGGCGGCGTCGTGGGAGCGGCAGTCCAGTGGCTTGCCCGATGGGGTCTTGCCGCGCTCGTGGGCCTCGACCTCGACGTCGGAGGCGGGCTGGAGGGGGTCTTCATCGGGGGAGGCGCGGGAGCAGGCTACGCAATCGCGACCCGCAACGCGGAGGGCGAAATGGCGGCGCCGCGCGGTCGGAGGCGCGTGCGTGCTGCGCTCATCACCGCCGTCCTCTGCGGACTGGCCGGGCTTGCGCTCACGCTCGCCGGACGTCCCCTCGTCGGCGGCACCATCCACGCGATCGCCGACGCGGCGGACGGGTCTCGCGCGACCCTGGCGCCCCTCGGGAGGCTGATCGGCGAGCCGGATTTCGGTCCGGTGTCGAGAGCGATCCTCGCGTTCGGCGAAGGGGCCCTGTTCGGCCTCGGGCTCGCCTATGGCCTCATGCGCCGTCCGCCGGGCGCGCAGGAGGCCCCCATCAGCCGCGCCTAAGCCTGCTCTCTCCCCACCTCACCAGAATCTCACGCAACCCTCACTTGCGCGTGAAGACCCCAACGAGCTGTCCGGGCGATCCTTTCGCACGCCGCCGGCCCCGATCGGCCGGTGCGCGAGAGGAGGACGATATATGCAGACACTCGTGCCCGCGGGAACCTGCCGACACAGCCGGATCCGCGTCTCGACCGAGCGCGCGATCGAGTTCATCGACCTGACGGCCCGGATCGAGGCGCTGGCCTCCTGGGCCGGTATCCAGGCCGGACTCGTCAACATCCAGAGCCTGCACACCACGACGGCCATCGTCGTCAACGAGCACGAGCCGCTGCTGCTCGCGGACTTCGACGCCCTGCTCGCCCGGGCGGCGCCGAAAGACGCGCCCTATCGCCACGATGACATGGACGTCCGGACCGAGAACCTGGCGCCGGACGAGCGCCGCAACGGCCACGCGCACTGCAAGGCGCTGCTGCTCCCATCGTCGGCCTTGCTGAACGTCGCCGAGGGGCGGCTGCAGCTCGGGCGCTGGCAGCGCATCTTTCTGGTGGAACTCGACGGCCCGCGCGACCGCGAGGTGTCCGTCCTCGTCTTCGGCGAGAGCGTGCAATGAAGGCATGAGGGGGACATCGGCATGGTCTGGCGGACCGCTGGAGTTCGGGCTGAATCAAGCCCTGCATATCCGTGAAGAACGACTTGCGACGCGGCACGACGCGTGTCGGCTGCTGTATGTCAGCGAGATTCATCTCCGGAACGGTCGTTCCGACACGCCGTGCCGGCAAGCATTGGATGCCGTGACTCGGTGCAGCCCGGATGTGGTGCTGCTGGGCGGCGACCTGGTGGATCGTCCCTCCGAGTTGAGTGCGCTGAGTGAGCTGGTTGGCAGGCTTCACGAAGTCGCACCGGTTCTGGCGATTGGTGGTAACCACGACCGCCAGATCGGCATGGACCGCGTCCGTGATGCCGTGATGCATGGCGGGGGGCAATGGATCCATGATGGCATCGCGCGCGTGACGCATGGGCGACGTGTGATCGCAGTCTCCGGCCCTGAAATTCGCGCAGATAGCGGGTTCTCACCTACATCTCACACGATGCTCACCGAACGCTGAGGACTCGGCGGCTCGAACGCCGACCCATGCCCGTATAGACGCTCATATGAGATTACATATTCGCGACGTCTCCAAGACCTATCCCAACGGCGTGCAGGGGCTGAAGGACGTGACCCTCACGATTCCGGCGGGGATGTACGGTTTGCTCGGACCCAATGGCGCCGGCACGTCCACGCTGATGCGCATCCTCGCCACGCTGCAGGAGCCGGACGAAGGCAGCCTCACGCTCGGCGAGAACGGCACCTACTTCACGAATTTGGATTGGCTGCCTGCCATCGGCTATCAGCCGAATCGCGCGCTCCGTAATGCCGGGGACCGGCGAGAACACGGGCTCGCGCCGCGCAGCGCCATCCCCTCTCTCTATGACCTGGAAGCGCGCCAGGATGCTACTGGGGCCGGGAGAATCACCTTCGAAGCGGTCGTGGGGACGGAGCAGGGTCAGATCGCGGTCGCGCCCGGGGCGCTGCGCCGGACATGGGCGGAAGGGCGGCGACGCTATTTCCATTGCGTCGCGGATGCGCCCATCGGAAATGAGTACGCGTTGTTCTCGGCCCGTTACGCGGTGCGTGAAGGACAGTGGAACGATGTCGCGATTCGGATCTTCCATCATCCCGGGCACGTCGAGAACCTGGATCGCATGCTCCGAAGTGTCCAGGCGTCGCTGAGCTACTACACGGCGCAGTTCGGTCCGTACCCGTTTCGCCACCTCAGGATCGTCGAGTATCCCGGGCATGGCAGGGGTATGCACGCCGACGCCATGCAGATCACACATCAGGAGGGGTTCTCGCTCCTGAATCCAGACATCGACCGCGACCTCGATCTCCCGTTCTACGTCGTGGCGCACGAGGTCGCGCACCAGGCGGAAAGCCGACCCGCGCCGGAATCGACCCCAGGAATCTGCTGATCGATCTCGAGACGGATGACAACGTAAAGAAGGTGAAGGTTGGAAACTGAGGGGAAGTCGATGACCTGGAAACAGAAAGGGCTCGCGGGGATAGCCTGGCCGCGGGCTTGCTCTTCGTGTTTGTGGCGGGACTGTTTGTCTACATTGGCGCCACTGCGACGCCCCTGCACCCGGACCCGCAGAGCGTGCCATCCGTGGCGCATCTGGCCCCACCGCAAAAGTGGACCGGCGCGGTAAAGCGGGCGCGGCAGATCGTCCGGGCGACTGCGGCCGAGCAGAACCTGCCGGGAGTCTCGGTGGCGGTAGGCGCCGGTGGCGACATCGTATGGGCCGAAGGCTTTGGCTGGGCGCATCTCCCGAACCGAGTGCCCGTCACACCCGGTATGCGGTTCAGGATCGGCACTGCCTCGAAGGTGCTCACCTCGGCCGCCGTCGGCCTGGTGCTGGAGAGAGGCCGTCTGGATCTCGACGACGAGATTCAGGGGTACGTGCCTGATTTCCCGAAGAAACAGTGGCCCGTCACACTGCGCCAGTTGATGGGGCATGTGGCCGGCATCAGGAACGACGCCGGTGACGAGGAGCCGGTCTCGGCGCGAGACGATGAGCCGCTGTCAGTGCGGTGCGAGCGGACGGTCGACGGGCTGCAGCGCTTTGCGGAGCGGCCGCTGCTGTTCGAGCCGGGGACCGAGTACCGCTATTCGAACTACGGCTGGATCCTGGTGAGCGCGGCCGTCGAAGCCGCTGCGCAGGAGCCGTTCTCCACCTTCATGCGCAAACAGATCTTCGAGCCGCTGGGTATGAAGGACACGACGCCGGACTCCTCGACGGAACCGAGCCCGGATCGGGCGACGTTCTACTTCCCGAGGTTCTCGGCGGATCCCCGCTACGGTCCGGACGAGGGTCGCGAAGTCGACTATTCCTGCTTCGCGGGCTCCGCCGCATTCGTGTCTACCCCGTCCGACCTGGTGCGCTTCGGTTTGGCGATCAACAGCGGCAAGCTGCTGCAACCCGCCACGGTCCAATTACTCCAGGCGTCACAGCGACTGCCCTCCGGGCAGGAGACGGGTTACGGTCTGGGCTGGGACCTCGAGACCGCCGCGCTGGCGGGTGAACAAACGCGCCTGGTCGGCCACGACGGGGAGTTGATGGGTGGGATGGTGGCGTCTTTCATGATGTTCCCCGAGCACGGGATCGTCGTGGCCGTGACGTCGAACATCGGGTTCGCGGACACGTACTCTGTTGCGGTGAAAATCGCGCAGGCCTTCGTGGAAAAAGGGGGCGGTCCAGCACGTAAGTGATGCCTTGTCCGCCGTAGCGTACCGCGGAGGTAACAGCGCTGCATTTCACCCGGGTCGACGCGCCACGCGCGTTGACCCGCCAACGACGCTGCGGGCGGACGCTTAGCCTCTCAAAAAGCGCCCCGGCGCGTCGGGCGCGCGTCTCACTTCGTCAGCCCATATTGCGACAAGAATCGACCCCGGCCTGAGTCAGGCCGTCTCGAATTGAACCATCAGGATGAAGTCGTGCGTCATGCCACAGAAAGGGCACGGCACCCCGAAGATGGTGCGCAGAACGCAGACGAGCGGAACTGCAAGCAACCAGTCGGGTAAATAGAATAGGCAAAACCAGGCGGAGCTAACCGAAACCGCGCACAAAGCCTCTTGCCAATCGGTCCGGCGGGTCGGTTCCAGCCGGACGTTTTGCACGATCATCCGGGCCGAGTATATCGTTCGGGGTTTCGGTGGGCGCGTCCGCGGCTGTCGTGTGCCTTTGCCATCGTGTCCTCCTGGACGACCCGTCCGGGTCAGTCTAAACGGCTGTCCAGGAAAATCGGGAGCGCTACCACCCTACCGACAGGACCGCAGATCACGTGGCCGCGTCGGTGACTCGACCGCAGTTTGTCATTGACAAGTGCAGGATCCGACTCTAGTTTGATGCACTTCATCTGCAGCAGCGGCTCGACCTACCCCCAGGGAGGCATCGCATGAAAGCGGACGGCAGGCGACAATTGGTAACGATGCCGCGGGTCAGTCGGCGAGCTCTTGTGCCGGTGCTCGTCATCCTTCTCGCGTTACCGACACCTCTCCGGGCCCACAACTACGCATATCACGACAGCATGACTGACCTGGCGTTTCAGATCATGCTGGCCATTGCTAAAGGAGATCCGCGCTTTACCGCCCGGCCGGAAGGTGTCACGCCCGCGGAGTGGACCGCCTTTCTGAGCGCGGTCACGACCGCCGTGCCGCGCCTGCGTCGCATGCCAACGGTACTGCCGGCGCGCACCTCAGTCTGCATCCAGGCAGTGGACGGCGGCAGCAACACTGTGAACTCCGGCTGGTCCACCACCTCGCTCGGCAAGGTGCAACACGCCGTCGCCTCGTCGTACCTGACCAACACCTTCGACTGCGGCGTCGGATACAACTACACGCCTGGCGGCGTCTACGATGCAATCAACCCGGCGGGCTCCCGCGATTTTTCGGGAACAGTGCTCGGCCTGTGGGCCGGCCGACCTGACGACGAGGTCGACGATACGCACCTGGAGATCCGGCCTACCAACGCCCTGGGCCTCGGGTTTTTGAAGGACGCCATCAACGACCTTATCAATAAAGGTCTGGCGATTCTGCTGATCCCGTTTGTGTGTCTGGTCGAGTGCATTTTTGGGGGTTGTGGCGGCTGCGCAGGCGATGCGAGTGACCTCGCAGACGGGGCGAATCCACTAGACGAGATCGACGGGCTGATCCCCGGCATCGGCGACATCTCGGGCACGGACTGGACCGGCGTCTGGCACCACATCAACCTGTTCCCGCAGGCCAGCAACGAGTTCGACAATCACCAGGGGCTGCTCAGCGAGGAGGCGTTCGGCGGTGTGCCGGACCCATTGGAGATCCTTCTGATGGCCGTGTCGGACGCCGCTGGTCTCTCCGTGAATCCTGACGACAGCCAAGGGGTGCACCGCTACCAGATCGCCGACGCGGGCGATGGGCACCCGGACTCGAAACTGCGTGACGACGAAGACTGGCTGATCACGACGTGGGTGCACGTGCCGTTCAGCCCGGTGGACAATCTGGCGCAGTACGGCTGGAGCGAGTTCAAGAAAGACACGACACGCGGGGCCAGGTTCCTGGGCTGGCCGCTGCACGCCATCGGAGACGCAACAGTCCCAATGCACGTGACTGCCACGAGCGGATGGGGGCACCGGCCGTACGAGGATGCGTACGACAACCTGTGGCCCAAGCTACGGCGCCAGGGGGAGCCGAGCGAGGTCCGGTTCGCGAGGGAGGCGCTCGGCTCGGCTGTCCACTGGAGAAAACTCATCTTGGATTGGCGCGGCGCTCACCCGAAATCGTCAACGGACATTCCGGTACGGGAACTGGTGACAGCGGTCGCGCAGCGCACCTTCGACCGTTCCATGAAACTACAGGCGACTTTAGGGAACTGGCCATTCAACCAGTTCATGTCGAGTACTTACCTCGTGGCGAAAGACACGGCCATCGGGTTCTATCGCGATCGGTCCGACGCAGTGGCGCTGGGCTCGCCGGCCGCTCACGATGGCGTCGGCGCCACCATTGCCTTCCTGGTGTCTATTTCGGAGATCAATCCATGGCCACAGCAGTAAGACGATTTACGCTGGCCGCCGCACTCGCCTTCACGATGCTCGCTGCCGTTCCGGCACGCGCGCAGGTCACGTGCGACGACACGGCGCAGAAAGCGGCGACGGATGCGAAAACGAACGGACTGCCGCCACTGCAGGTGGACCGGGCATACGGCGCGGCCCTGCTTACGTGCAAGGGAGTGACAGACACCGGGTTGGCCGCGGTCGCCGCTGCCGCGAACCTCGACCGCGCGAGGCTGGCGCGGTTATTTCTCGCACGTAAGCTAGCCACGTCGGACTACCTGGCCCTGGTTCGCGACCGCAGCGGGAAACTGCGTCTTGCGCGCAACGATCTTGCGTATCGGACTGCTTTCCTCGCCGGCGACGCGGATGGGGATCTGGTTCCGGATGATCGTGACAAGTGCAAGCAGACGCGGGACCTAGCCGAGACTGGGCGAGACGGGTGCCCGGTCCGCCCTGGACGCCGGCAAGGGCCAAGCGAAGACGCGATGCAGCAGGCGCGCCGCGCGCTGAAGGGTGTCGCGCTGGTGTCGAATCCGAAGTGCGCCGAGGCGCCGGTGCCGGATCGCTCGATCCTGTTGCACCAGGGATTTCTCCGCCCCGACGGTAACCCTGCGAATCATTTCTACGGCGTATCCGTCTCGCGCGTGCGCAACGTGCCGGCTGGGTGCGAAGGCTTCTACCAGTTCAATTTCCGGTTTACGGACCGGACCGATGCGCTGTTTCCCGTCACCAAGATCATCCAGGTGACGTTTGCCGACGGCGATAACACTGACACGGGTCCAAAGTCTGCGGTCCGACGGATCTTCAAGGTGTTTCAAGCCGATACCGGACATCGGCAGGATCTATTTCGGTCCGCCGTCAAGTACGGCCTGGTCGAGTGGCGCGTGCGCACTGTCGGGGCGAACGGGTTGATGTCAACGTGGAGCGACTGGCGTCACGAGGCCTTTAACGGAGTATTCCGGCCCAACGTTCCGTAACGGCTGCCACAAAAGGAACCTCCATCCGCGGAGGCTCGCATTTCGAGGGTCCACCGGTGCCAGTCCGTTCTTCACCACATCACATCTCCATTTGCCCGGCAAAAACGCCAGCACCCCCTCGACATCCCGATTGTCCCAACTCTCGGTCCAGCGTTTTGGCAGATGCTTGCGCCTCTGCCCGGCGGCTACTCGTAGCGGAGCGCAACGATGGGATCGACGCGCAGGGCATTGCGTGCGGGGACATACGTCGCGAGAACCGCAACGCCGGCAAGCGCGACTGCCACGGCCGAGAGTGTGATGGGGTCGTAGGTCGACACGTTGAAAAGCATGTGGCCGAGCAACCGTGAAGCCAACAGCGCGCTGGGTATCCCGAGAGCCAGTCCGGACAACGTCAGCACGAGAGTTTCACGCAGGACCATTCGCAGGATCGTGCCTCGTGACGCGCCCAGTGCCACGCGTATTCCGATCTCGTTGGTGCGACTCAAGACGGAGTAGGAAATGACCCCGAATATCCCGGTGGCGGCCAGGATCAGCGCCATCGCCGCAAACAACCCGAGCAGCAATGCACGAAACCTCGGCTGCGCGAGCGATGCATTGAGAATTTCCGGCATCGTGGTAACACCCGTGACCGGCAGCCCCTTGTCGAGCCGTCCGACTTCTCGACGGATCGCGGTTGCGACGGCCGAGGGGCTCAGCTCGCTCCGGACGACGACGTTCGCGCCCCAGAACGGCGCCTGCGCGAACGGGACGTACATGATGGGACCCGGACCCTGCCCTAACGCGACGTCCCGCACGTCACCAACGATCCCCACGATCTCGCGGACCACCATTCCGTCCGGCGGGAATCCAAACACAAGCCTCTTGCCGAGCGGGTCCGCACTCGGGAAGTACATCCGCGCCATTGCCTGACTGATGACGGACACGCGGGCTGCTGACGTGACATCGCGTTGATCGAAGAAGCGCCCGGCCACAAGTGGGATAGCCATTACCCGGAAATATCCAGGGCTGACGGAGACGTAGTTCGCGGTCCTCGAAGCGCCGGCGGATGGTGGAGGGTTCCCGACGATGTCGAAGCCCAGGTTGATGTTGCCATCCGCGATTGGCCTGGGAACCGCCACGGCTGAATCCCGCAATCCGGGCTCCGCTTGCAGTCCAGCCAGCAACCTATCCGCGAAGCTGGTCCACTGCGGCGGCGTCGAGTATTGGAAGCGGGGCAGCGAGATATCAGCGATGACGAGTCGTTGGACCGCAAACCCCGGGCTGACGGACAGCAGTTTGGCAAAGCTGCGCAACAGCAACCCCGCAGCGACCAGCAGGACTATCGCCAGCGCGACTTCTGCCGCTGCGAGCACACTTCTCGTCCGGCGCCGCGTGCGGCTTTCGCTCGAGCGTCCGCCGCTTTCGCGAAGGCCCGCCTGTAGATTGGCGTCCACGGAAAACAATGCTGGCGCGAGGCCGAACGCGCAAGCAGTGCCAAGAGAAAGGAGGAGCGCAAAGCCGAGGACCCACCCGTCCACACCAATAGCATTCACCTGCGGCACAGTCGGTGGCAGCAGCGACCTCAATGCTTGAACGCCGCCATACGCCAGGGCGATTCCCGCGGACCCGCCAAGCAGGCCGAGCACGAGCGCCTCGCTCAGCAACTGTCGAACGATTCGTGCTCGACCCGCACCGAGCGCAGTCCGAACCGCAATTTCGCGCGCGCGGGATGTCGCACGGGTGAGAAGGAGGTTCGAAATATTCGCGCACGCGATCAGCAGCACGAGCCCGACGGCGCCCAGCAGCACGAGAAGTGGCGCCTTCACATCTCCGACAATCATGTCCTTGAGAGGAACCATGCGGATTTGCCACCCGCCGTTCTCGGCCGGGAAGTTCATGGCAAACGTCGCCGCAATGGCGTCCAGTTCGGCTTGAGCTTGACCAAGGGCAACGCCGGGTTTCAAGCGGCCCGTGACTTGGAGCCAATGTCCTTTTCGCTGCTCCATCCATGCGCCGAACAGCGGGTCCTGGGCGAGGGGGATCCAGAGTTGTTCGCCGTTCAGAAGGGGGAATCGGAACGTCGCAGGCATGACTCCGACCACGGTGAAGGACCGCTTGTCGAGGTCGATCGAGCTCCCGAGGATGTTTGGATCCGCCGCAAAGTGCCCCCGCCAGAGCTGCTCGCTCAGCATCACAACGGCGGCCGCGCCGCGCTTGCCGTCGTCCGATACGAACATGCGTCCCAACAGAGGCGTCTCCTCGAGCAGCGAGAAAAGCTCCGGAGTCACGACGGAGGTGTCCACGACGGCAGGTTCCCCTCGGCCTGTCAACGTGAGCTGGTGCTTCTGGCTTCCCGCCATTTCGCTGAACGTGGTGTTGCGCGCGCGAAGGTCCTGAAAGTTGGGATACGACCATCCCGTGCCCGTAACACCATCTTGCGGCCTGGCCTGGAACACGTTGAACAGCTGGTCCGAATGCGCGTACGGCAGGGGTTTCAGCACCAGCGCGTGCACCACGCTGAAGATTGCCGTATTGGCCCCTATTCCAAGCGCCAGTGTGAGCACCGCGACCACCGTAAAGCCCGGGTTCCGGTGCAGCATGCGGAAGGCGAAACGGGCGTCCTGGATGAGCATCTGCATGGCTGGCAGTGAATCAAACATGGTCAACCTCCACTGACGATGCGCAGCACGCGACCGATCACCGTCGACACCGCTCTCGATTCCGTGCGCCCGCATCGAGCCGCTTTCGCCCGCGCTACCTAATCCAGTAGCGCTCTGCGGGTCTCGTTTGCCGCTCATGGATTCCTGCGGGAGCATCCTTCGGGCTGCGTTAATTCAACCCTCGGAGGTCACTCAAAGGGAGAAAACACGTCGGATACTCCCGCAAGTCCGAATGTTCGATCGGACCAGGTCCTGAAGAAAGATCCAGAACGAGGAATCCACCAGGCCAGCTGCAGTCTACTGGAGTACAAAGACGGGCATGGCCCGGTAGCAGGTAGCTTCGCGCTAGAACGTCGGCGCGATGTGCCGTTGTTCCAGCAGATCGCTCGGACGATTGCAGCGGATATCGGAGAGGCCGCCTGCGGTCGGTCGACGCCCTGCCCGGCACGCGCCCGCTGGCCCGCGATCCCGGCGTCCAGCGTCTCACCGTGGTCGCCGCGTTCGACGAGCTCTTCGCGGAGGGTTGGATTGTCAACCAACCGGCCCGTGGGGCCTTCGTTTCCGGTGACTTGCCGGATCGGCCGGCCCGGCGGTTCTCACCGCGGGAACTGCCCGCCGTGATACCCGAACGGACCGGCTACGACCTCTTGGCCGGCTCCGGAAGCCGAACGGCCGTACGAAGTCCCACCCGGCAGCCTGCGTGCTGCGAGTTGCAGCTGGCGACAAGGATTGCAAGACGGCCGCGTCAGGCCGAAACGTCACCTGTTTACCCTCTTGGCGCTCGATCTCCAGCACCAGGAGCCTGATCGGCGGGTTCTTCAGGTCTGGAGGGGCGGCACCAGGTCGAGGAGCCGGATGAAGCCTGAATGCTCGCGTAGTACATCGAGCGTCGGCGTCACGCGGAAGTACGCGGCCCAATGTGCCCGCTCGCCTACGGCCCGGCGCAGCTCGCGCACCGCGGCGTCGTGGGCTCCAGCCCCTAGTTGCGCGACGGCGTAGTGATATGGAGAAACATATTGGCGTCGCCCGAGCTCACGTAGCTCGCGCATGACGGTTTTCGCATGCCCGGGGCGCGCCGCGACGCCCAAGGCGTAGGCCAATGAACCGAGGATATGGGGACTGTGCGGAGCGAGCGCGCGCGCCGCGTCCAGTTCCGTTACCGCCTTGGCCGACTCCCCGGCGTGCAGCCAGGTCAACCCGAGCACCCAGCGGGCCGCCGCAAACCCGCTGTCCATCTCAATGGTCTTCTTCAACTGGTCGACGCCGTCGTTCCAGCGGCGCGCGTGGAATAGTACCCAGCCCAGGTCCGTGTTGATGATGAGCGACAAGGGCTCCAGCGCCAGCGCCGTGTGGAGAGACTGGACGGCCTCGTCGAACCTGCCCATGGCGGCCAATTGGTCGGCGTACAAGTGATGTCCTGTCCCGTAGTCGGGGCTGAGCTGAATGGCGCGGCGGAAATAGGTCTCCGCTTCCTGCCATTGCCAGTAGTACGCGAAACGGGCATAGGCGAGCGACGTGTACGCCTCAGCGAGCGTATCGTCGATTTCGAGCGCTCTGGTTGCGGCCCGCACGGCTTTCGGCACGCCCTGGCGCGGAGACGTGGCGCCGTAGGTACTGAGCAGGAGAAAACAGTCGGCGAGGCCGGCGTAGGGCAGGGCATACCCGGGATCGGCGTGGATCGCCCGCTCGAAATGATCGATGGCCTTGCGCAGACCTTCTTCCGTCCGCTTGTTCCAAAAGTAGCGGCCCCTCACGTAGTCTCGATGCGCTTCGGCATTCTCGGCCCCGCGCCGTGCGGACCGCTGGTGCAACTCCTCTTCGAAATGCCCAGCCAGGCCGTGGCCGATGCGGTCGACAATCCGCCCTTCGGCGCTGAACAGGTCCTCCCCGAGCTCCTCGAAGGACGTGCCCCAGACTCCTGTGCCGTCTGCCGTCCGCAAGAGCCGCGTCATCACCCGGACACGCGCCGGGCCGAGTCGGACGCTCCCCACGAGCACATAGTCGGTGCGCATGCGCCGGCCGATTGAGAGGTGATCCGCCTTGCCGCGCGTGGGTGGAAGTGGGGTGACCACCGCGAGGTGCTGGCTGCTCCCCAGGGCGGCGGCCAGACCGTCCGAGATGGATCGGGCGAACGCGTCCGCCGCTGCGCCGACAGCCTTGTCCGTGAGCAACTCGAATGGCGCCACCAGAACAGGGCTCCGGTGCCGTGCCGGCGCGTCCGGGTGCTCCAGCATCGCGCGCTCATCGGCCAGGCGTTCGGTGACGGAGGCTACGAACGCGTAGCCGCGGCGCGGGTGGGTCACGATGTACCGATGATCACGGGTCGTTTCTCCGAGCGCCTTCCGTAGCGCCGAGATACTCACGGACAGATTGTTCTCCTCCACCAGGTCGTTGCCCCAGACGGCGCTGAGGAGCTCGTCCTTGTCGACCGCTCTGCCGCGGCGGTCCAGCAGGGCGAGGAGCACATCGATGGCACGGGGCGGTACCGGGACACGATGCCCGTGCCGCATCAGCAGTCGTTTGACCGGATCGAGGCTGAACGGGCCCCACTCGAACAAAACGCGGGACGTCACCATCAGATCTTAGGAACTTTTCATAAATTATAAAGATTTAGAAGGACTTTATCACGGGGTTGGACGCAGACTGCGCGCATTAGGAGGAGTTGACATGCCGCTCGTCCGCGTCTGCACGTTCTCGGTGCTCCTGCTGGCCTCGACGTCGACCGCCGATGCGCAGCGGACTACCGGTGTCATCATCGGCACCGTCGTCGACACCTCCAGCGCCGTGCTGCCCGGTGTCACCGTCACCCTCGACAGCCCAGCGGTGTTCGGGCGCCCGTCGACGGTGACCACCCCAAGCGGGGGCTATCGTTTCCCGGACCTCGCTCCGGGCTTGTACACGGTGACGTTCGCGATGCCAGGATTCAGTACGCTCGAGCGGAAGGGCATCGTCGTGTCCGTGGGTGGCACCCTGGAGTTGAATGTGACGCTGACCGTCAGCCAGGTGCAGGAAACGATTTCCGTCGTGGGGGATTCGCCCACTATCAATACGTCGACCGCCGAGGTGCACACGACGTTCGGCCGGGACTGGGTGGCCAACGCGCCCGTGCAGCGAAACAGCCTGTACGATTTCATCAACGCTGCACCGGGCATCAGTCAGGCCAACTCCGCGAGCGACCGTTCGACGGCATTCGGTTCCGCCACCAACGAGAACGTCTACCAGCTGGATGGAAACGAGCTGACGGCTCCGAACACCGGCGCGCCCTGGACGCAGCTCAACGTCGACACCATCCAGGAGGTCGAGGTGCTCTCGCTCGGCGCGCCCGCGGAGTTCGGCAACATGGCCGGCGCGGTCTTCAACCTGGTCGGGCGGCAGGGGAGCAACGTCTTCCATGGAGACGTGAACTATTTCTTCCAGGGGCAGAAACTGACATCGCGCAACACCTCGGCGAGTGACGACAGTGGACTGCCGTACCGCCGTGACAAGTACAACGACATCACGCTGCAGCTGGGGGGGCCGGTCGCCCGGGACAAGGCGTGGTTCTTCGGCTCCTATCAATACCGGCTCGATCGCAATTCCCTGCCAGGGACCGACCCGGCCTTTCCCACCCGCGTGGATGTCCACCGCGTCTACGGCAAGGTGAACTGGCAGCTGTCTTCGAAGCACAAGCTCGTGTCCAGCGTGGCGAACGAGTGGTATCAATCAGGCGGAGGCGGCAGCTCGCTGCAGGCGCCAACGACGGTGGCCGATGAGCACGGCACAGACCCCGCGCCGAACGTGACCTGGACCTCGGTTTTCAGCAACAAGACCTTCCTCGAGGCCCGCTACACCGGCTTCTACGTTTCGGATCACCTGGATCCGCTGGTGCCGGGCGAGCCGCGCATCAAGCCGCAGTTCTTCGACCTGACCTCCGGGCGCGTGACGGGCGGGATCGGCCTGTGGTACGACTTGAACATCCGCCGCACGGGCGGATCGGTCAAGGTCACGCACTACGCGGAGCGCTTTCTCGGCACCCACGAGCTGCGGTTTGGCGCCCAGATCGCCGATGGCGGTTCTCAGATCACGGCTGGGTACAACGACGTGACCTACCTGCTGGGCGGCGAGCCGTACTACGGCCTGACGCGGGATCCCTACCTCACCGGAGGATTCAACCGCACGGCGGGGTTGTACGCCGACGACACCTGGCGTGCGGGATCCAGGCTGACGCTGACCCTGGGCCTGCGCGGCGACCGGAATCGCGCATACCTGCCGGAGTTCGACCTCCTCGATCGCAACGCGCAGCCGACCGGCCAGCGTTCCCCGAAGATCGACGATTTGTTCACGTGGACGAGCCTGTCCCCGCGGGCCGGCTTCAATCTGAAGCTCGCCAAGAGCGGTCGCACGGTCCTGTCGGGACACTTCGGACGGTACTACCGGGGACTCATCACGCTGGAATTCGCGGGCATCTCCTCATCCGTCAGTCCGCTGTACCTCTTCAGCGGGCGCTACGACACCGCCGGCAATCCCCTCGGGCGAACGCTTCTGTCGGACAACCGCAATCTCAGAGTGGATTCCGACTACCAGAACCCCTACACGGATCAATGGATCATCGGCGCCGCGCACGAAGTCATGGCGAACCTGGGCGTCTCCGCGCAGTTGATCTACAAGCGGGGCGAGCGGGCGAGCGGTTATCAGGACGCGACGGGCCGGTATGTTCCCGCGACCTACGTCGACAACCAGGGCAGCGACGCCACGAACGAGTCGATCGAGGTGTATCGGCTGGTCAGTGCTCCAGCCGAGCGCGTCTTCATGCTCACGAACCCCGATGGTATGGAGACACGGTATCGCGGGGTCAACATCCAGGGCATGAAGCGCCTCGCGAACCGCTGGCAGCTCGGCGCCTCGGTCACGCTGTCGAAGTCCGAGGGCCGGCTGGGATCGAGCCGGGGCGGCCCCGCCGCGTCGCAGGCGTCGCTGGCGGGAAC
>JACDBQ010000894.1 GCA_013694845.1 Acidobacteriota bacterium | reverse complement strand
TCTCGAAGGACGGCGGGAAGACGTTCGCGACCTTCGCCAATTCCCGGACGATCCACGGCGACCATCACGGCCTGTGGATCGATCCGAAGAACACGCAGATCATCTACAGTGCGAACGACGGCGGTTTCTACCAGTCCGAAGATGGCGGAGCGGCGTGGAAGTTCGCCGTCTCCGCCGGCGGCTCGCAGTTCTACAACATCACGCTCGACTCGAGCTCACCGGCCTGGGCCTATGGATCCATCCAGGATATCGGCAGCCGTCGCGGAAAGGTCGATCTCAGCCAGGGGCGCGACAAGATCCCGGGTGTGGACTGGGAAGATGCGCCGGGCGGGGAGGGCTCGCACCATGCCGTCGATCCGAAGAATCCGACCATCGTCTATTCGCACGGATTCTACGGAAATTTCACGCGCACCGATCTGAGCGTGCCGGCGCCGCAACGTGGCCGCCGCGGCGGCGGCGCCCAGCAGCCACCGGCAACCCCGCCAGCGCCTGACGCTCCACGCCGCTCGACCAACATCCGGCCGAAGGAAGAGGGTTTACGTGCGCAGTGGATGGCGCCTGTGCTCGTGTCGCCTCACGATCCGGCGACGGTGTATCTGGGGTATCAGTTCGTCTTCCGGTCGACCAACCGTGGTGATACGTGGGAGAAGATCAGCGCGGATCTCACCGCGAACGATCCCAAACAGATGCTGCCGCGGAGCTCGAGTGAGATCCCGTACCAGACGATCACCGCGCTCGACGAGTCGCCGCGGGTAAAGGGGCTGATCTACACGGGGACCGACGACGGCAAGCTCCACGTCACCACGGATGCCGGCAAGACCTGGACGGAGCTGACATCAGGTGTCCCCTCCACCAAGTGGTACTCGCGCGTCGTCCCGTCACAGCATGCGGACGCGACCGTGTACATCACCCAGCGCGGGCGTGAAGACGATGATTTCGCTCCATACATCTACAAGTCGACGGATGGCGGCAAGACCTTCACCAGCATCGTTGGAAACATTCCGGCCGGACCGGTGAACGTCATCCGCGAAGACCCGACCAACCCGAACATCCTCTACGTGGGAACCGATGTCGGCGCGTTCGTCACCACCGATGGCGGCAAGGTCTGGCAGGTGCTCGGTGGCAACCTGCCGTCCACGCAGGTGTCCGATCTGGCGGTGCACCCACGCGACAACGTGATCGTGATCTCCACCTATGGCCGCGGGGTCTGGGCGATGGACGCACAGAGGGTGAGGGAGGTGGGCCGGTAATCCGGGGTGGGGGATGCGGGGTGCGGGATGCGGGGTGCGGGGTGCGGGGTGCGGGGTGCGGGATGCGGGGGGCGGGATGCGGGATGCGGGATGCGGATCGCTGACGGTGTAGCGGCAGGCCCTTCAGGCCTGCTGACATCGCGCGTCCGCACCCAGCCCGCGGACTTATTTCTGACGGATGTTCACGCCCCCGTTCGACGTCCGCACCTTGATCAGCGGTCCGCCGCTCCCGAGCTGGGTATCGATGTTCCGGGCCCTGCGTCCCTGTACGGTCACCGGGAAGTCGATGTTCATCCGGCCGTTCACCGTGCCGGTCTCCAGCCGCGCGGAGTAATTCGCAGGGATCGCCATCGTCACGCCGCCATTCTCGGTTTCCACTTCGAGACCGTCGCCCCTCCAGGTTGAACCCTCGAGGTCCACGGTGACGCCGCCGTTGCTGGTCCGGCCGCGAACGTTGCCGGCGACGCGGATCAGGCTGACGCCACCATTTACCGTCCGGAAATCGATCTCGCCATCTACGTCGGTCAGCGCGATACCGCCGTTGGTCGTCCGCAGCGATAGGGAGGTGCGGTTGGGCACCCCAAGGCGATAGCTGACGGACCAGCTCTCGCGGCGGCCAAGGTTCTGCGGTCCGCTCGCCGACACCCGCTCAGCGGTCGCGACCACCTCGACCCGCTGAGCCAGCGCGCGCGCCTGCTCGTCGCTGTCGGCCGTCGCGCTGACGCAAGCCTGCACCTGCACGTCCGAGCGTCCCTGCCCCTCGACCTTGATGCCGCCGTTCGGGGCGGCGTCGACGTTGATCTTCGCGCCTGAAGCCGCGACCGTGAAGTCCCGGACCTCGTTGTGTTTCGCGTGGTCGTCGCCGTAGTTGCTGTCGGTGCACCAGTCGCGTTGCGAGCGCTGGATGGCGGTAGCTGGGACCAACGCCGGGGCGAGTGCCAGCACGGTTGTGAGAAGGAAGGGAAGCTTCATCATCATCATCATGTTGCTCCCTTTGACGGGAGATGTGGTGACGGGGTTGCCCGGTCAGGATTTCTGGACGTTCGGCCGCACCCGCGCGCGATGTGGTCGATCGCTGATCCGACGCGGCCAACAGGTGCCAAGCTTCGCTCGAGCTGCGGCGGGCGGGCCCAGCGACCCCTGCGCCCAAGGCAAGCCGCCGGTAGCCTTGGAAGTGCATATGGCCGAGCAATTTGCAGCGTTTGAAATTGGTGTCGCCACTTTTGTGGCCGCTTGCCTGGCGACGGGCGGTCGCTACGGCACGTCGTGGGACAATGAAGTCGATGGCGCGGCGTGAGCAGCAAGCCGTTGATGGACACAGCGTAATCTCGGGATTGAACGCGTCGTGAAGATTCGCGACGTCGTCAAGATGCTGGAGGACGATGGCTGGTCAGTCGTTCGACAGCGTGGCTCACACCGGCAGTTCAAACATGCGACCAAGCCGGGCCTCGTGACAGTGGCCGGGCAGCCTGGCGACGATGTGGCGCCAGGGACGTTGAACAGCATTCTCAAGCAGTCTGGATTAAAGCCATGAAATACCTGATCATCATCGAGCAGACAGCGACCGGCTTCTCAGCGTACTCTCCGGACCTTCCCGGCTGCATTGCCGCTGGGAGTACGCGCGACGAAGTTGAGCGCGAGATGCAGGGCGCTATCGCTTTTCATGTGGACGGCCTCAAGGCCGAGGGTATGGCCATCCCAGAGCCGAGCAGCTCGTCGTCATACGTCGAGATCCCGGCGTAGCTTCGCGCAATCCGTACGGGCTATACAGCCTCCCGCGGATGCGCGTCCCGCCTGATCCTGTCTGCCGATGACGTGAGCCTGCAGCTACATCCAGAACGCCGGCGTCATGGCAAAGTAGCGCGCCAAGCGCAACGCGATGGCAGCTGTGATGCTGCGACGGCCGTTCACGATCCTGCGCATCCTGGTGACAGGCACCCTCAGTTCACGCGCGAGCTTGCTGATGCTCAGCCCGAGCAGGTTCATCAGATCCTCGCGGAGGATCTCACCAGGATGTACGGGCGGCAGTCGACGAGTTAGACGTACGCCGCGGGGCGGCGAGTTGCTGCGGCCGTCGCGCCTGCGCGGCGTTCGAACGGTCTTGGTGGCGTTTCATCCCTCGGCTCCTTGCAAATCATGCCCTCCGGGTGTCAAATCCGGCAGATGACCACCCTCCTCACCGACGTTGGCTACGCACTGAGACTGTTCGTCAAGAAGCCGGCGTTCGCGCTGACCGCCATCTTCACGCTTGCGCTCGGGATCGGCGCGGCGTCCGCCATCTTCAGCGTGGTCAACGCGGTGCTGCTCCGGCCGCTGCCGTATGCGGAGCCCGACCGTCTGGTGCACATCGCCAGCGACATGCGTAATCGGAACGTCGAAGACTTCCCCTGGCCGCCCGCCGACTTCCACGATCTGCGAACAACGGCGTCGGCCTTCTCCGGAGTCGCGGCTCTGGTGACCGGCCGCCAGGTGTTCATCTCCCCAGGACAGACCGAGGCCGAGCAAGTCAACACGGGGGCCGCGACCCCGAATCTTTTCCGGGTGCTCGGCGCCCGGATCGTCACGGGATCCGACTTCACCGAGGCCGACGGCACGCCACCGCCCCCACAACAGCAGGCGGCCGACGGACAACCGGGCGCAGGGGCAAGGCAGCTGGGGCCGGGCAACGCGCCACCGCCACCAGCGCGCACGATCCTCAGTCACCAGTTCTTCGAACGCCGTTTCGGAGGAGACCCAGCCATCGTGGGCACGGTCGTCCGGCTCGGAGATCAGCCGTTCGAAGTCATCGGCGTGCTCGATCCCGGATTCGAATTGTTGTACCCGCCGGGCATCAACGTCGAAGCCGTACCGGATCTCTGGACACCGCTGGCGGTCGACTTCGCGAGCGGCTCCAGGATCAATGTCTTCCTTCGAGTGATCGGTCGACTGAAGGAAGGTGTCACGATCGAAGCCGCCCAGCGCGAGACCGACGCGCTCGCCGCGGATCTCCGCGCACGGTTTCCGATCAAGAACACGGCTGGCCTGCACTTCCGCGTCGAGCGCATGCACGACGATCTCGTTCGGGAGGTCCGGCCGGTCATTGTCGCGCTGATGGGGGCGGTCACATTCGTGCTGTTGATTGCGTGCGCGAACGTGGCGAACCTCCTGCTCGTGCGCGCGGCCTCGCGCGAGCGGGAGCTGGCCGTCCGCGCGGCACTCGGCAGCACGCGGTGGCGGATCGTCCGTCAGCTGTTGACCGAGAGCCTGCTGCTCTCGGGTCTGGCGATTGGGCTCGGCCTCCTGTTCGCGTGGGGAGGGATCCGGCTGCTCCTGTCGCTCGGCCCCGAGAACCTGCCGCGGCTCGCCCGAGTCAGCGTGGATCCGATCGTCGTGACGTTCGCTGCGCTGGCAGGGCTGGTGTCGGTCGTATTGTTCGGGCTGATTCCGGCCATACGAGCGTCGCGGCCGGACGTCATGGATCTGCTGCGGCGGTCTGGACGCACCGGCGGACTTGCCTCCGGCAACTGGCTCCGGAGCACGGTGGTCACCGCCGAAGTCGCGCTGTCATTCGTC
>JACDBQ010000884.1 GCA_013694845.1 Acidobacteriota bacterium | reverse complement strand
GGGAAGAGGATCCGCGCGCACGGTTTCGGATTGTCGCGCCTGGCTTCTTCGCAGTGCTCGGCGTCCCTATGCTCGCCGGGCGCGACTTCACCGAGGATGACCGAAGCGGCAGCGAGCTCGTGGCGATCGTCAGTCAGAGCGTCGCCCAGCGGCTGTTCCCGAACGGCAACGCGGTTAACCGGAAGCTGTGGTGGACCGATCCTCTCTTCGGCAAACCCCAGCCGCGCCGCATCGTCGGTATCGTGGCCGACGTGGACGACGAGCACGTCGTGCCCGGGCCGGCGCTGACGCTCTATCACCCGGTTCGGCAGATTGGCATTGCCGGTCGCCTGTTCGTGCATGCGGCCGGCGATCCGTACGCGCTGGTGCCGGAGGTAACGCGCGTCATCCACGAGATTTCGGCGGAGCAGCCGGTCGAGCGCGCTGCAACGCTCGAGGATGTGCGCGCGGAGGTGCTGTCGCCGGAGCGGCTGAACGCCTTCGTGTTCTCCGGATTCGCTGGCATCGCGTTGCTGATCGCTGTCGTGGGAGTGGCGGGCGTTCTGGCGTTCTCGGTCAGCGCAAGCACGCGGGAGTTCGGCGTGCGGCTGGCCGTCGGGTCCGCGCCGCGGCATCTGCTGACCAGCGTGCTGTCGGAGGGCGTGCAGATTGCCGCGATCGGGATCGCGGCTGGAGCGGCGGGCGGCTACGCGCTCGCGCGCGTGGCGGCGAGCTATGTCGAGAACGTGCAACTGCCGGGCGCGCTGCCGGTGCTCGGTTCGGCCGCCGTGCTCATCGGCGCCGCCGTCATAGCGTCCCTGATGCCGGCCGCGCGCGCCTCGCGCGTGGACGTGCTTCAAGCGCTCCGGTCGGAGTAGACGCGATGCACACGCAAGGACTCGTCCCGATGATCTTGGCGGCACACATTCTCGCGGGCGTGCTGGCACTCATTTTCGGCTATGTCGCGCTGTATGCCACGAAGGGGGCAACGCTGCACCGCAGAAGCGGAATGCTCTTCGTCTACGCGATGGTCACGAGGTCGCTCAGTGGTGCGTTGATGGAGGCCCTGAGCAGCCGGAGGATATCGGTCGACGTCGTTGCGGGTCTGGTGACTTTCTATTTTGTGACGACCGCGCTGCTCACGGTTCGGCTTCGCCTTCTGGAGTCTCAGCGGATAGATGCGATCGCCGTGCTATTTGGGCTGACGGTAGTGATGCTCGCTTTCAAATGCGGTTTTGAGATGTTGAACAGTGGCAGACCCGAGATGATTCCCAGCTCCGAGCCTGAAGTATGTCGCTCGGCGTCAACGCGATCGCCAATGGCGGTACCGAGGCCGGGATGGCATATCCGTTGTTCATGTCTGGTGGAATTGGATTGGTCGCCAGCCTTGGCGATCTTCGGATGATTCGGGCCGGTGGCGTTCGCGGCGCATCTCGATTGAAGCGGCACTTGTGCGGATGTGCTTCGCGCTGTCGCGTTCACTGCCGGGAGAGCACTCGTGCCGTCGCGCGCGAATCGCGGGTCGACGGCTTACAGGCATTTGGATCGGAATAGGCAACATGACGACAGCTACAACTCTCGAATCGACTCCTCGAAAACAGCTCCGCCTGTGGCCCGGCGTGGTGGCCGCCGCCATAATCGTGGTGCTCAGATTTTTCGTACCACTGATCGTACCCGGGACCGAGGTCTACGGCATCCTTGCAGGGGTCGCCGGTTTGGCGGTCATCCTCCTGTGGTGGTTGTTCTTCAGCCGGGCGCCATGGTCGGAGCGCATCGGCGCCGTCGTTCTGATGATCGTCGCGACGCTCGCGACGGGGCTCGTCGTCCACGAGTCGATTGCGGGCGGGATGATGGGAAGGATGCTGCCGGTCATCGCGGTTCCCATCACCCTGGGACCTGCCTTCGTCGCATGGGCGGTGCTCACACATCGCCTCTCTGATGGAATGCGACGCGCGGCGATGGTCGTTACGATCCTGCTCGCGTGCGGCGTGTGGACGCTCGCGCGTACCGATGGCGTCAAAGGAGAGGCTGGTGCGCAGTTGCATTGGCGTTGGACGCCGACTGCGGAGGAGCGGCTCCTCGCGCAGGCCAACGACGAACCCGCTCTGGTCCCGGCTGCTCCTGCCGCTCCGGAGATCCCCAAGGAAGGGGCCGCGGCAAAACCCGGCGACAAACCGATTAGTTCTGCTGACGGCGCGCCGGCCACGGCGGCGACGGCTCCAGCGGCACCTCAGAGGACGCCACCTCCTCCCGTTGTCGTCAAGACGAGCGCCGAATGGCCCGGCTTTCGCGGACCGCGGCGCGACGGCGTTGTGCGAGGCGTGAGCCTCGAGACCGACTGGTCCCAGAACCCCCCGGTCCAGCTGTGGCGGCGCCAGATCGGACCGGGCTGGTCGTCCTTCGCGGTGGACGGAGATCTCTTCTACACCCAGGAGCAGCGCGGCGACCATGAGGTCGTAGCCAGTTACAGGGTGAGCACGGGGGAACCGGTATGGCGGCACCGCGATGCGGTCCGTTTCTACGAGTCGAATGGCGGCGCGGGTCCGCGCGGCACGCCGACCGTGCACGACGGGCGCATCTACTCATTTGGTGCGACCGGGATCGTGAACGCACTGGATGCCCGCAACGGCGCCGTGCTGTGGTCGCGAAATGCGGCGACCGACACCGGCGCAAAACTCCCGGGCTGGGGGTTCACGAGCTCGCCGTTGGTGGTCAACGACGCCGTGATCGTGGCCGCCTCCGGCCGGCTCGTCGCCTACGAGCTCGCCACCGGGAATCAGCGCTGGGTCCGCACGACCGGCGGCGGCGGCTACAGCTCTCCGCACCCTTTCACGACGGATGGCGTGACTCAGGTCGTCCTGCTCACCGGCCGCGGCGCCACCGGCGTGGCGCCTGCGGACGGCACCGTGCTCTGGGATCACACCTGGGACATCGGTACCGCGATCGTCCAACCGGCTGTCCTGCCGGACGGCCAGATCCTGATGGCGCTTGGCGACGCGATGGGCGGCCAGGGGATGCGTCGCCTCGCGATTTCGCGCGGCTTCTCCGGATGGACGGTCACAGAGCGATGGACGACGCGCGGGTTGAAGCCGTACTTCAACGACTTCGTCGTGCACAAGGGTCATGCGTTCGGGTTCGACGGCACCATCCTCTCGAGCATCAATGTCGACGACGGCGAACGCAAGTGGAAGGGCGGACGCTACGGCGCCGGTCAGATGGTGCTCCTACCCGACCAGGACGTGCTGCTGGTGTTGTCGGAGGAAGGTGAGCTGGCGCTCGTCAACGCGACCCCCGATCAGTTCACGGAGCTGGCGCGCTTCAAGGCGATCGAGGGAAAAACCTGGAACCACCCGGTGCTGGTCGGCGACGTCCTGCTGGTCCGCAACGGAGAGGAGATGGCCGCGTTCCGGTTGCCCCTCGCGAATCGCTGACGCGATCCGGCCTCCCCGTAATGTCAGACGTCGGAGTCGCCAAGCGTGTGCAGCGCCGCGAACGGCTCCCGGCGGTTCGGCATGAGCATGAGCGCTCGCAACGGATCGGCCGCGGCCTGCCGCACGAACGCGGCCGTTCGCTCTGATCGATCCGGACTGTTGGGCCCAAATGGCCCTCTTGGGTTTCCTTGGGAGCTTGTCGATGTCGAGCCCCTGCCACCGCAGCGTGTCGACTGACAGCGTGCGAGGCGTGTCGGGCGTGGGGTTCGCCAGGTTCAGCGGATAGATGCCGCGGCGCCTGAAGGCCTCGACGAATGCGACGCGATAGTTGTGCGTGTCGTCGGTGACCAAGTCAAAATCGGCGGTGATGAGGCCGCGAAGATACTCAACAAAAGTGACGTCGACCGGCGGCCGATAGTCGAGCGCGCGAATGCACGTGTTGAAAACGTGCCCGGCCGACTTGGTGGCCTCCGACGCGAACCGTCGCACCAAGTCCGGATGGATAGCGCCGCTCGGCAGCACACCCGTCCCGCCCGTGTAGATGCGGATCAGGTCCGCAATGCGAGCGTTGTAAATGGCGATGAACGCGTCGAAGACTGAAGCGACGAGTATCGCGCCGCGCGCGTGGGGTGTCAGGCGCGTCTGCAGCTCGGATGGATTCGGCGCCAGCCGCTGCCATTTACCGTCCACAATCCGGCCGCTCGCATCGCGCAGCGCGCCACGGTTTCCGCTGGTCTGACCGAACTGGACGGCGAGGCTGCCCAGCATCGATTCCGCCTCGATGTTCCCGCGCGTCCGGCTGATCTCGTGCTCGAGGATCTCCGGACTCGTGAAGTGCTGCATCAGCGCGATGATGTCGGCGAACCCCTCGTGCAGCGCGAGGACGTCCGGATTGGTGGGCTCGTTGAAGCGCCGCTGTATTCCGTCGAGCAGCGCGTGCGTGGTCTCGTGCACGACGATGTCGTGCGACAGGCAGGTGTAGACGCGGCTGCCCGGCGCATGTTCGCCCTGACAGCTCGGGACCCGCCTCGAAATATCCGAACTGAAGCGCGACCTGCTCAGGACTGTAGAAGGCGTTCGCCTGACGGAGGGCGTGCGGTCTGATCTCGAGGCGCTGCACGAAGCTGCGGTCGTCGCCGGGACGTCGCGGATTGATCCGGGGCCGCCAGAGGGCCGGACGGCCGAGCGACCCCTCGAAGTGCTCGATTGTGCGCATCGCCACGTGCTTGCGGAGCGCAACCGATGCCCCTTCGTCCTCGACGATCGCCTCCATCAGCCGGCGCTGTCTGAAGGCGGTCATCGTAGGAGGCGCACCCGGGTCGGGCACGATCTTCTGCAGCTCCGGATTCAGCAGCCACCGCTGCGCGAGCTCGAGGTTGAACATCTGCTCGCGTGGCGTCGCTGCGGCGAGGCCAATTCCCGTGAGCACGCGGAGAAACGCGAACGAATCGTCCGCCCGTTCGCTCTTGGCGAGTCCGAACATCGGCTTGACTGACAGCGCGGCCTTCGCCTGCAGCGCACCATTGCCGAAGTGTTTCTTGTCCGACTTGTGCTTGGCTGTCGTGAAGAGCGCGTGGCGCGCCGCTTCGACACGGCGCCAGTCGCGCGGCAGCTCGCTCTTGTATCGCTCGAACCACAGCGCGACAGCGGCGGCCACCTGCGGCGTGGCCGAGGATGGTCCCTCTCCGTTGAGACGGATCGACGATTTGCAACCGAATTGCGCCCACGGGATGTTCGGCGTGTACGCCGCGATCGCCGCCTTCATCGCCGAGTCAGGTCCGAAGCTGCCCTCGAGCGCCGTTCCGGTTAGGCCGGTATAGGAGGAACCGTCGGCCATCACACCGCACACCGCGAGCACGCGGGAGTATCGGGCCGGATACACGAGCGTGTGCGGCGGCGCAATGCCGACGTGGTTGCCGGCGGCGGCGCAGATGCACACGCCGGCCTCGTAGGCCAAGTCGACCGCTTCGCTCCACGCGCGCGACGGGAGACCGCCCAGGCTGAGGGTGACGACATCGCAGCGCTGATCGGCGGCATACCGCAGGGCGCGAGCAAGCGCGCTCGTGCGCAGGAGAACGACGCGATCCGCGACACGCAGGGGAACGATCTCGGCGTCAGGAACGGCTCCGAGAAACGCGCCGCCGTGTGCCGAGGTCTTGCCTCCGGCAAGGATGCCCAGCATGCCGGTGCCATGACCGAAGTTGTCGATCAGCAGCACTCGGAGGTGCATTTCAAAGTACATTGAACTGCCGGACGCAGATGACTCGAGGGATCTGGACCGGGGGACACCCGATGTCGAACTGGGTTCGGCTGGTATCGCAGCACCTCGGCGATGTCTCCGATGATCCCGTTGCCCCTCAGCACCCGGCGCATGCCGCGAAGCACAGCGGCTCGCTGCGCCGCCGTGCTGGCGTCGAGCGTCGTCCGTGCTGGGGAGGATTGTCGGCCCGCCTGCACCGTGCGCTTCCGGGTGGTCGTCCCGGCGGTCGATCTAGCGTTGCTGTTGCGACGCGCCTTCTTCGCCATCGAGCTCTCCTTGGGTAGACGTCTATAGACTCACTCAAACAACGGTCGCAGAGTGCTACCTACCTGCCGTGACGTTCTGGAGCAGAGTGATCAACAAGTCTCGAAAGATGGGTGTGAAGATCGTGCTGTGGTCGGGAACGATGGCCGTCGGCATCTGCATGACCCAGTACGGCGTGCGATTGCGGGCTCCGGGCTTTTCGGCGATCACATAGGTGGCGCCGAGAATGTTTTCCATTTTCGATGCTCGCTTTACACTCCCCCAGCACCTTCAATATGTCTGCATCGTCTTTTCGGCCAAGCACGTGCGACTGGAACTCCTTCATGTGCGCCGTCGCGTTGAAGAACATCGGCGTCTGGCTCGAGAGCCCGAGAAAGTTCGTCTCGTGATACGTCCGCAGACTGTGAAAGGCCTGACCAGCGCCTGGACGGCTGGAAAAAACGCACGAACCGAGTGGTCACCGGTCGAGGAGATCGAGAGAATGGCCGGGGGATCCGGGATCTGGTTTTTCTCAGTCTCCGAAGCCGCCTTCGCTTCCGCCGGCAGGCAGCTGTCCCGTCTATCGTGTTTGGGAAGATTTGCGTGCATGGCCTCGATCAGCTGATACGACCGCGTGCTTCCTGCGCCTCGTTGCGGAACATGATCAAGCTCGCCGGCCACCTCACCTCGGCGTCCGGCGCTTTGTTGACGACCAATCCGACCAGTGACTGTGTCAACGCGGATTCGAGGACAGCGCCGCCAAAGGAGTGGCCGATCAGGGCTGTTATCGGGACCGAAGGATGGTCGACACGCTCGCCCTGCGTTTCTTTCATGATCTTCAGCAACGCCTCGACCATGTGGGTGCTGGGCAGATTCTGCGACTTCTGATGCCGGTCGAAGAATGTGAATTCCTTCAGGATCCGCGCGCTCATACCCGTGAGAACGAGATTTCGATGCGTTGCGCATCGAACCGACCGAACGGGCTCAACCTTTCCGCGATTCGTCCCACTGTTCGCCACAGAAGATTTGTTGCAAGGACGTGATGCGCCCCGGCGATCGAATGTGACAGACTAACCGACCGTTGCGCCTTCGCGGGCGCTCTGATGTTCAGGAGGTTTGCCATGACGACTGCCGCTTCAACTCTGCTCGGACGACCGGTCTGGTACGAATTGATGACCACCGACACCGCAGCCGCCGAGACGTTCTACAAGAACGTCGTTGGCTGGACGGCGGCGCCTTTTGAAAGTTCACCGGATCCCTACACAATCTTCAACCGTCGCGGCGACGTCGGGGTCGCTGGTCTGATGAAGAGACCGGAAGGCATGGACATGCCGCCGTTCTGGGCGATGTATGTTGCCGCGCCGAAGTTCGAGGATGCCGTGGCACACATCACGCGGCTCGGGGGAAGCGAGCTTTCTCCTGTCATCGACGTGCCAACGGTCGGGCGCCTGCAGATGATGAAGGATCCTCAAGGTGCCGCCTTCTACATCATTCAGCCGTCGTCGCCCGAGAAGCCCGAGACCGCGCCGGAAGTCGGCGAGGGCTCGTGGCACGAACTGATGACCACCGACGCGCCCGCGGCGATGCAGTTCTACGGCGAAGTCTTCGGCTGGCAGCCCAGCGAAACGATGGACATGGGGCCGATGGGCAAATACCACATGTTCAATCGTCCCCACGGCATGATCGGCGGCATGATGAACAAGCCGGCCGAAATGGCGCATGTGCCGCCACACTGGGCCATCTACTTTCTCGTGGACGATATCAACGCGGCGATCGAGCGGGTGAAGGCCAACGGCGGCCAGATCCTCAATGGACCGATGGAGGTTCCCGGTGGCGACTGGGTGGTGAATGCGATGGATCCGCAGGGCGCCGCGTTCTCGCTGCACGCAAAGAAGGCGTAATAGATTGCCGTCGACGCGCAGCGCCGGCGTTTCCGATTGCCGCTCGAGCTGAGGCTGCACCTCGCATATGACAGCGGCATCATGCCGGTTCAGATGAGCTATGTGGATTTAAGTATGGTTCGCAGTTTGCTAATGCTTCTCCAGCCAAAGGAGACAATCAGTAATGACGAACGACAACGCGATTTCCGTGCTCAACAACCTCATCGAGACCTGCAAAGACGGCGAGCTCGGCTTCAAGACGGCCGCCGAGGGTCTGAAGAGCGCCGACATCAAGGGGAAGTTTCTCGAGTATTCCCGGCAGCGCGGTGAAATGGCGCGCGACCTCCAGAGTGAAGTGCGACGGCTCGGCGGCGATCCCGAGAAGGCGGGGAGCGTAGCCGGCACTGTGCACCGCGGCTGGCTCGACATCAAGTCGGTCATCACCGGCAAGGACGACCACGCCATCGTGGCCGAAGCCGAGCGCGGCGAGGACGTGGCCAAGTCGGCTTATGAGAGCGCACTGAAGGAGTCGCTGCCGGGTAGTGCGCAGACCGTCGTCCAGCAGCAGGCCGCCAAGGTGCGGCAGGCGCACGACCACGTGCGGGATGTTCGGGACCGGGAGAAGGCGGCCCACTAGTTTCATCAGCCCGCCGCGCGCAGCGAGCGCTCGGCGGGCATCTCGATTCAGCATGTCGCCCGGCTCCGCTCGCCCGTCCATCGATTTCACCGGCAACGGTAGTCGGACGGCGATCTGACGTGCGCACGCTGGTGCACCTCTCGGACCTGCACTTCGGCCGGATCGACCCGGCCGTGCTCGGTCCATTGAGACGAGCGGTGCACGACGCACAGCCGGACCTGGTTGCGATCTCTGGCGACTTCACGCAGCGGGCCCGGCGCACCCAGTTCGCTGCGGCGCGCGCCTTCCTGGACACGCTCGAGCCGCCGAAGCTCGTGGTGCCCGGCAATCACGACGTGCCGTACTGGAATGTGGCGCGGCGCTTCTTACAGCCGCTGACGCGATACCGAAAGTACATCTCCGACGATCTCGAACCCGAATACGAGGACGAGGAGATGATCGTCATCGGCGTCAATACCGCCAGGGCGCTCGCCCACGGCGGTGGGCGCATCAACACCAGACAGGTCGACCGCATCGTCCGTCGCCTCTCCGCGCTGCCAGAGGCGCTTGTCCGGATCATCGTGACTCATCACCCGTTCGACCTGCCACCTGGCGTTCGAGAACGTCGTTTGCTCGGGCGTGCGCGGATGGCGATGGCGCGGCTGTCGAAGGCCAACGCCGATCTGTTCCTCTCCGGCCATTTGCATCTCAGTCACGCGTCGCGCGCCGCCGAGCGCTATCGGATTGCGGGGCACTCCGGTTTGATCGTCCAGGCCGGAACGGTTTCGGCGCGCAGCAGGGGAGAGCAGCCGTCGTTCAACCTGCTGCGGATCCAGCGTCCTGAGATCGCGCTGATGAAGTATGTGTGGGATCCAGCGACCGCGTCGTTCGCTGCGTCGGACTGGGGGCGCTACCGGCACTCGACGGAGGGGTGGGTGGCCACGTGAGCGTGCAGGGCGAGTATGCGGCGTTGCGCTAACGCGTTCTCGTCTCTGCCGTGCCTCCCCCAGCACATGGGGGCCGTCCTGCTGTTCCTCTTACAGTCCAAGTTCGCAGAGCATCCCGCAATTTGGTTGTGCCATCCGGTCGATCCGAATCCACAAGCAGCACGCCCGCACCTCGAGGACCTTGTACCTCACCTCGACCGCCCGCTCAAATGAGGGAAGGCGCCCTCGATCCGCCGTTGCAAAGCTACGGGACCCCAACTAGGATGGGCAGCCTCGTAAAGACGTGACAAGCGGAGGGAAATGCCCAAGAACATCGTCCTGCTGTCGGATGGAACCGGAAACAGCTCCGCGCAACTGCTGAAGACCAACGTCTGGCGCGTGTACGAAGCACTGAACCTGACCGACCCCAGTGTGCAGGTGGCCTGCTACGACGACGGTGTCGGCACATCATCACTCAGACCGATCGCGTTGCTCGGCGGAATGTTCGGGGTAGGACTCCGTCGCAATGTCATGCGGCTCTACCGGTTTCTTTGCGAGCATTACGATCCGGGAGACCAGATCTTTCTCTTTGGCTTCAGCCGCGGCGCATTCACGGTCCGCGTCCTGGCTGGGCTCATCACTCGACAGGGAATCATCAAGACGAGACCAACCCTTCCAGTAGCCGGGGCCACGGTCATGGCGCCGCAAGGCGACGCGGTTACCGACAAGAGCGGCGGACAGTCAACGAAATTCGACGACCCGCCCGCGACCGGCGATTTCGTGTACGCGGGCGAGCTCGTGAGGCTTGCCTCGTGGGCCTATCGCGATTTCCGTAAAGCGTTCAATCAAACCGGGCGCTTGGTGACAGTGGGCCGATGGCTGCGAGACGCCGCGTTCAGGTCGTGGGATGTCGTTCGAGGTCGTGGAGCTTACACACAAGCACACAACCATCAGAACGTCCACATCGACTTCATTGGCGTATGGGATACGGTCGACGCTTATGGACTCGCGGTCGATGAGCTCACGGACGGCGTTGATCGGTGGGTGTGGCCGCTGTCGATGCCCGATCTCACTCTGCACGAGAACGTGAAACGCGCGTGCCACGTGCTCGCCCTGGATGACGAGCGCAACACGTTCCATCCCGTACTGTGGGACGAATCCAGCGAGCCGCTGAAACGACACATCAAGGACGAACGCATCACCCAGGTCTGGTTTGCGGGGATGCACTCCAACGTCGGTGGCGGCTACCCCGACGACACGCTGTCGGCCGTGTCGCTGAAGTGGATGACAGATCAGGTGAAAGATCAGCTCCAGTTCGTACCGGAGCTGCTGATCCATCACACTGCCAAGGCCGACCCGCTTGGGCGTTTGTATGACTCGCGCGGTGGCGCGAAAGGGTACTACCGTTACAACCCGCGCCGGATCGAGTGGCTCACCAACGGCCAGAAACACGAACGAGCGTTCTTCGACCATCGCTGGCCAAAGCCTTTGTCGCCGGTCACCATCATCAGGCCGAAGATTCACGAGAGTGTCTTTACGCGTATGGCGGCTGCGCCCGAGGCGTATGCGCCTATCGTTCTTCCTGAAAAATATGCCGTTCTGATGGAGGACGGCCGGATTCTCGACGGCGACGAGAATCCCTACGAGGCGCCGAACGCCGCAAAGCGCCGTGTCGCCGCGCAGGAAGCGGTATGGGATCTGGTGTGGTGGAGGCGAACCGTCTATTTCGCAGTCGTGGCCCTGACCGTCTTTCTGGTCGTTCGACCGTTCACGAATGGCGCCAACGTTTCTGAAGTGAATGAGCGGGTCGGTACTGCGAACCGCGTTGTCCTTGCAGCCGGTGAATGGTTGCCGTCGTACGCCTCGCCCTGGATCGGTTACTTCTCCGCCCGGCCGTGGGAGCTCTTCATCGGCCTCGCCGCACTGCTCCTGCTCTCTCGGAGGGGGCGCGCGCTGCACGGGAAGATCTGCAGCCGGATGCGCTCCATATGGCTCGAGGTGCTGCCACCTGCCATCAATCGGCATTACCGTCTCCCGCAGCACAAGAGCGCTCTGAAGGCGGTTCGTGCGAGCAACGGGTATCAAGGGGTGTTCGCGGTGGTGCGGCGCGTCATTCTTCCGAATGTGGCCGGCATCTTCATTCTCGTGTGGGTCGTGGCGTTTGCGAATCGCGTCATCTTCGAGGCCATTAATTCAACCGGGCGATGGTGTCCGGATGAAAAACCGGATTCAGAAACGTCCGCTCCACGTCCCGTGGGGGAAAACACTGTCCACCCGCTGCAGTTCGACAGCAACGCCTTCTGTCACGCGACCGGCGTTGTGCTTGAGGCGGGCCGTGAATATCAGATCCGGTTCGCCATCACAGGACAACCCTGGACCGACGGTGGCGTAGGAGGCGTGTATTCGGCGAAAGGATTCGATAGCGCAACGCCCGGCTTGACAAAACCGCAGCGGGCGATTTTCTGGGCGTTCACTCCCTTCCGGCGGCTATGGAGCGCGGACTGGTTCGTGCCCATCGCACGCATCGGGCGTAGAGGACTGGACCAGTACCGCCTCGACGCCGAAACGATCAACATCACAGCGAAGACCACCGGCGAGTTGTTTCTGTTCGTGAACGACGCCATAGTCCCGGTCAACTTGCGCCGACTCGGGTTGGGTTGGGACGAGTACTACAAGAACAACCAGGGAACAGCCACGATCACCGTGAGCCGGCTGCACCGTGGCCCTTGACACGACGTTGTTCGCGGTTGTCCGAGCGAGGGTAAGTATGCAACAGGAGGTCGCGTGCGAGCGTTCATCATCAGGCCGTTCGGGGTGAAGAGCGGAATCGATTTCGACGCAGTCGAAGCGCAACTGATCGCTCCCGCACTGGCCAGGCTGCACATCGAGGGACGCACGACCGGAGAGGTCATTGAAGCTGGGAACATCCGCGAAGACATGTTCCAGATGCTCCTCGTTTCAGATGTCGTCGTCGCCGACATCTCGATCGACAATGCCAATGCTTATTACGAGCTGGGGATACGTCACGCGCTTCGCGAGAAACGAACATTTCTGATTCGCGCGAAGGGGATGACCAACGATGTTCCCTTCGACCTGCGAACCGATAGGTACCTCGCCTACGACGCTGCAACCCCGGGTGGCTCGCTGGCGCAGCTGTTCGAAGGGCTAAAGGCGACCATTGCGTCAGAACGACAGGACAGTCCCGTCTTCCGGGTGCTGCCCGAACTGCGGGAGCAGGATCGATCCAGGTTCCTGCCATTGCCGCGCGAGTTCCGGGAGGAAGTCGAGTACGCCGCCAAGTCGAGGCTCATCGGAAAGCTCGCGCTTCTAGCCTACGAGGCGAAAGAGTCGTTGTGGGAGTCTGAAGCGCTGCGGCTCGTCGGACGCGAGCAGTTTCGCGCCAAGGTCTTCGAACCGGCGAGTGCGACGTTCGAGGATCTGCGGGGGATCGATCCTCTGGATAGAGAAGCGAACCTCCTGCTCGGCACGATCTACCAGCGCCTCGGCGATCTGGCCAAGTCAGAGGTGGCGCTGCGCCGGGTCGCGGGCCACCCCGATGCTTCTCCCAAAGATCGGGCGGAGGCGTTCTCGCTCCTCGGGCGCAACCTCAAGATGCAGTGGCGAGAGAGCTGGCAGGGCCTCCCGCCCGAGAGGCGGCGCAGTCAGGCGCTCCGCTCGCCGCTGCTGATGCAGTCCTACGACGCCTACGTAAAGGGATTCCGCCAGGACCTCAATTACTTCTACTCGGGACTGAACGCGTTGGCGATGCTCACGATCGTCCTGAAGCTGGCCGAGGGGCTGAAAGACGAATGGGTCGATCTGTTTTCGGACCGACCGGAAGCCGAGCGGAGTACGACGCAGCTCGAGACGCAGCGCCGACTTCTGGCAGGAGCCGTCGAATTCTCCCTTCACGCCAGCAAGCAGTACATCCAGCAAACCGGGCAACCCGATCCGTGGGTCGAAATCAGCCTGGCGGAATTTTGTTTCCTCACGTCCGACGGGCCTGGACAAGTGGTGCATTGTTACGATACGGCACTCGCGGGGCAACCAGATTTCATGAGCGATTCGGTTCGAACGCAGCTTGCGCTCTACCAGGAGCTGGAACTGCTGGTAAACAACGTTGCTCGTGTGATCGAGGTGTTGGCACCGCAAGCCACGGCCTCAGCGACAGCGCAGAAGAGTCCTCGGACGATCTTGTTCACCGGTCATCAGGTTGACGCTCCGCGGCGTAAAGAGCCACGTTTTCCAGCGGACAAGGGGCCGCTGGCGCGCGCGGCCATCCGCGAAGCCATCGAACAGGAGGTCCATCGATACGGAAGCGCGGTCGGCCTCGCCGGGGCTGCGAGCGGGGGCGACATCCTCTTTCACGAGGTCTGCGCAGAGCTCGGCGTGGCGACGAAGCTCTATCTCGCGCTGCCTCCGGAGTCATACGTCACTGAGTCGGTTGCGCCCGGTGGCCCTGACTGGGTTGCTCGGTTCTACGCCATTCAGTCGCGCTTCCCGTCAGCACCAGTCCTCTCACGCACCAAAGATCTGCCAGGATGGCTTCGGCACCGCGCCGGCTATTCCATCTGGCAACGGAACAACCTGTGGATGTTGAACGAGGCGCTGACGGCTGGACCGCAACACGTCACGCTCATCGCGCTCTGGAACGGCAAGGCGGGAGACGGTCCGGGCGGCACCGCTGACATGATCCACATCGCGAGGGAACGCGGCGCCGAGACCAGGGTGCTGGATTCGAACGCCATCTTCGGTCTACCAGTGCCCTCTGCTCCGAAGGAGGCCTGAATGCGCATCTTCATTGCGTACGGCTATGGAGAGCACCCGGCTATTGGCGTGCCCTGGCACGGTGCCAGGCGAGGCAACCATGTCGAGTCGATTGCTGATGAAAATGGTTTCCGACGCTCCGAGCAGCGTCCACGAAGCTGAAAGTGATACTGAGACAGGGTCCATCCACCGGAATCCATCCGAACGGAGGTCAGTGTGTCCGCAGCCGACAAAGTGACAAAGGATCCGCCGTACAAGTTGCTGGCGCTCGACGGAGGTGGGATCCGGGGCGTTATCACCCTCGAGATCCTGCGCGAGATCGAGCGGACGCTGCAAACGGAGCTCAAACGCGACGACAGATTCGTGCTCGCCGACTATTTCGACTACATCGCCGGCACCAGCACGGGCGCCATCATCGCCTCGTTTCTCTCTCTCGGGTGGCGCGTCTCGAGGATCCTCGAGTTCTATGTTGAAGCTGGCCCGGCGATGTTCGACCGAGCCAGTCTGCTGAAGAGATTCAGATACAAGTTCGAAGACGACCAGCTGGCAGACCTGCTCAAACAACAGATCGGCGCCGACATCACACTGGGAGACCCGAAGCTGCGAACCCTGCTCCTGCTCGTCATGCGCAATGCGACGACGGATTCGCCGTGGCCGGTGTCGAATAATCCCCGCGCGAAATTCAACGACCCCGCCCGGCTCGACGACAACACCCGTCTGCCGCTCTGGCAGCTTGTTCGCGCCAGCACGGCGGCGCCAACGTACTTCCCACCCGAAACCATCGAGATTGGCCGGCAGCGGTTCGTTTTCGTCGACGGTGGCGTCACGATGTACAACAACCCCGCGTTTCAGCTGTTTCTCATGTCGACTGTCTCGCCATACCGATTGTGCTGGGAAGCGGGTGAAGAGAAGATGCTGCTGGTCTCGATCGGTACCGGCACCAGCCCGGTCGCGAACGCGGACCTGATGCCCGGAGAGATGAACCTGGTGTACAACGCGACGTCGATCCCTTCAGCGCTGATGTTCGCGGCGGCAAACGAACAGGATTTTCTCTGCCGAGTTTTCGGAAACACGCTGTGCGGCGACGGCTTTGATCGTGAGGTAGGGGATCTCATCGGGCCGGCGACTCCGCTGCCGAGCGGACGAGTGCCAGGCCCGGTGCATCCGAAGCTCTTCACCTATATGCGCTATAACGCTGAGCTGACGCACACCGGGCTGGCGTCACTGCGAGTGCCACACATCGTTCCCGAACATGTGCAGCAGTTGGACTCAGTCGACCACATCGCCGCGTTGCAGGAAGTCGGCGTCGCCGTCGGGAGGCAGAAGGTTCGAAGGGAGCACTTCGCCGCCTTTCTCCGATAGCAGCTGGCCCGGCGATCGCTGACTGACAACGGCGGATCGGAGGCGGCCTTCGACGAACCAGAGAGCGACATGCGATCCGTCCGGGCTCAGGTCGAGTGCATTTCTCCGACCGCAGTCAGAGGCGGTCGGCCAGAAACTTCCGCAACTGCTCGTGCAGCACCGCGACATTTCGGTCGCTCCCGAGTCTCAAATAGATGTTGCCGCCCAAGTCCGAAGGCATCTTGGCACCGTCTTCCCGAATGATCAACGTTCTCTCTTTTCCCTTCGCATTCACGAAATACCCGGCTTCAAAAATCACATTGTCGCGGGGAGCTGCTCGTTCGGCGTCAGTGGCGCGCCATCGACGTCTACGAACTTCAACTCCAACCGCCCCGTATCCGCCATCGCCTGCTCCCTTCCAACCCAACTACGACAGCGGCCGAACACCCCACGCCTACTACTTCCGCGGTAGGCCAGGGAATCGCTGACAGTGTAGACCACCACGACAGGCATCACTCCAGCCTCCGCCGCAGCGATGAACTGGGACTGATCTCGATGCTGCACGGGTAGTGCGATCAAAAACGTTGAAGCCGCTCGCCGGGCGCGCTAGACTGCGGCACCCGTTGACCGCCCGTAGTCGTTTTTCTGCTTTGAAGGACCGGCCTTCTCTCTTCGTTGATGATGGCGAGGTGCACGTGCTGAAATCGATCGACGTCCTGATCGGCCTGACAGTCGTCCTGCTCGCGCTCAGCATGGCGGTGACGGTGATCACCCAGTCGCTCACGACCCTGCTCAACAGCCGTGGACGGCACTTGAGAAGGGGGCTCACCGACCTTCTTCAGCAGCTGGATCCGGCGCTGACAGCCACCTGGAGTAAGGCGGTCGCGACCAGGCTCTTGACCCACCCGCTCGTCAGCGGGTCGAATACGCCAGTTTCTTCGAACGACGGGACGGCTTGGTTTGCTGGAGTGGCCACTGCGGTGCGTCGGCTCGCGGGTGGCCCGCGTCTGGGCAATGTCATCCATCGGGAGGAGTTCACCAAGCTGCTGATGGGGCTCGCCGCCGGTCATGGAACAACTGAACTGGCGACCAAGGCCAAGGCTGCCCTGAGTACCGCGTTGACAAACAACGGTGTCTCAGACCCTGACGCTACGCTGAAGCACATCAGAGCGCTCGCCCTCCAGCTCGAACGGTCTTCTCCAGAGCTCTCGAACATGACGCGGCAGAACGTCGCGATCCTCCACGCGGCCGAGAGCGATCTCGTGGCGAAGATCAACAACTGGTTCGACCAGACCATGGATCGCACCTCTCAGCGATTCACCGCCTCGACTCGTGCGATCACGTTCGGCGTCGCCTTTGTCGTGGCCTTCGGGCTTCAGGTTGATACGCCGTCGCTCGTCAACCGTCTTGCCGCCGACGATCAGCTGAGAGCGGCGTTCGTGAGAGAAGCCAAGGCACTGCAGACAGATCAAGTGCGGGCAGCCGAAGAGCAACGGCAGGCCGCCGAGAAGGTGAAGGCGGCGCAGAAAGATGACCCGGCGGCGGACGGAGCCACGCCGGGAACGGCGAACGCGGCCGGTACGCCACCGGAGAGCGAGAACCCTGGCGCTCAACCTGCTCCGACCGACCCGGAAGAGATCGCACGAAAGTATCGCGTGTTCCTGGCGACCAACGGCATCGTCAAGCTGCCAAGCTCGGCAGGCTGGTGGGACGGGTTCCGCACCGCCAACTATCTGGGACTGCTCCTGACCGCACTTCTCCTCAGCCTCGGCGCTCCGTTCTGGTATAGCGCGCTCGGCAGGCTGCTTCAGCTTCGCTCCGTCATAGCCGCCAAAGACGATGCGCAGCGCACGCAGCGCCAGTCGAACGATTCGGCGCAGGCGGGCATGTCCGGCCTCACACGATCTCCGACTTCAATAGTCGCCGGCGAGCGCGGCGATCCGGTCGCGCTCGGATAGGGCTCCACCATGCCTCCAGTCTTGTTTGCCAGCGCACCGGAGAATTTTCGTGCAGGACGTCCGGCTGGTTTCACACCGGAAGCGATCGTTCTTCACCGAACCGGCGGATCACGAGACTCGTTGAGGGCGCGCTTCAACGATCCGGCCGCCTCGCTCTCGGCACACTACGTCGTGGGCCGCGACGGCCGGGTCGACCAGTACGTGCTGGAGACCGACACGGCGTTCCATGCGGGAGTGATCGTGGCCGCTGCCTGGCCGCTTCTTCGCGCGAGGGTCAACCCCAACTTCTACACGATCGGGATCGAGCTCGAAGGGGAGCACGCCGGCGACTGGCCCGACCCGCAGATTGCGGTCACGGCCGCTCTGATTTCGGAGATCGCGCGTCGCTGGCAGATCCCGATCGATGCGGACCACGTGGTTCCGCACAGCGCGATTCGCGCCTCGAGCGGGTGTCCAGCGGTTACCTGTCCGGTGGCTTCGATCATCCAGAGAGCCCGAAGTCAAGCCGCGGCCGCACGCGTACCGCAACAGACCGTCGTCCACACACTCGCACTCACGAACCTCCGCCACGGCTCGCCGAGTCTCCAGGCGCCGATCGTCCGCGTCATTCCTCCCGACACAGGCGTCGTAGTGTCGGCCTTCACCGACACCGGAGAACGGGTGAACGGAAGCACTTTCTGGTACGTCGACGGTGATGACCGGTTCTTCTGGGCCGGTGCGACGGACGTGCCGAGTCCGACCGACGACGCGATGTTGTCGCCCATCCCCATAACGCCGTCCCCGAGCACCGACGCGATGGAACTCGCGGCCTTACCGACGCCTCCGCCTGGGCTACCGGATGCGGGGATGACGATCGACCGAACCACGTTCGTGCTGCCGGCGAAAGAGTTCTTTTCCGAGCTCACGCCAAAAGATCTCGTCGTCTTGCACTTCACCGCCGGACGAACGGCGAGAAGCGCGTTCGACACGTGGCGCAACGATCCAGCGCACATAGGAACTTCGTACATCGTGGATGTCGATGGCACCATTTACGAGGTGTTTTCGCCCTCTTTCTGGGCGGCTCACCTCGGCGTCGCAGGCACGAAAAACCGGCACGATCGGCGTTCGATTGGCATCGAGATCGCGAACGTCGGCCCTTTGCAACCGTCGACTGACGATCCATCGATCCTGAACTGGTGGTTCCCACAGGCGAAGAACGCCCCGCAGTTCACCACGAAGTTCTGTCGTCTCGACGAGACCGACAAGTATGTGAAGGCGGAATATCGTGAGCAGCGTCACTTCGCCTCGTTTCCCGACGTCCAGGTCGATGCCGTCGCCGCTCTCGTGGGCGGGTTGTGCGACCAGTTCTCGATCACCGCGACGCTCCCTCCGCTGGCGCGCCGCTTCGACTGCGACCTGAACGCGTTCGCCCGTTACAAAGGCGTGTGCACCCACGCAAACTTCCGGCAAGACAAATGGGACATAGGTCCCGCGTTCCCGTGGGAACGGTTGCGTCTGTGAGCTCGTCGTCGCGCGTGCGCATGCCCGGATGCCAGATTTTCATCGCTCTCGTCGCTCAGGTAAGAGGTGGCTTTACACATGCCCAAAGTGTTTTTCGCGAGCTACGCGCGTGACGACAACCGGGATGAAAAACTGGGGAAGGCGATCAGCCTGCTGCGCAAACGTGTGTGCGCGAAACTCGGGTTGCCGGAAGCGGATGCACCGGAGGTCGCGTTTTTCGACGAGGAGGACATCAAGACCGGCACCGATTGGGAGCTACGACTCGGCGAAGGCGTTCGTACACTGCTGCTATGAATCGACGGTCCTTTCGTTCGCTCCTTGCGGCACTGATCCCGTGGACGGGGTTGCCAGTTTAGAGCCGCGGGTTCTGCCGGCGGCCTTGCCAGGCCTTGAAGAGCCATTAACAGAAGGCTATTATGGCCATTATGAGGAAGGCCAGTATTACCGACGCCAAGAACAACCTCAGCGCACTGATTGACAGCGTAAAGGGCGGGTCGCCCGTGCTCATCGTCGACCGTGGGCGCCCCGTCGCGCGTCTCGAACCGGTAAGCGGACTGGGTGCCGGCGAAGACAACCGATTAGGACGGCTCGTCCGTGACGGCATAGTGCGCCCGGCGCGAGGTGGTGTGGCGACGGCCGTATTCACCACCAGACCTCCGCGGGCGAAGAAAGGGGCCTCGGGTGTCCGTGCGCTCCTCGACGAGCGTCGGGACGGCCGATGAGATTCTGGGACGCGTCGTCGATCGTCCCGCTGCTCATGACGGAGACCACCACAAAGACGCTGCAGCGACTCGCCGCGGCAGATCCTGCGATGCTCGTGTGGTGGGCAACCGAAGTGGAGTGTGCGTCGGCGATTGCGCGTCTCGAACGTGAGGAATCGCTCGACCCGCGAGCGGTGATCCAGGCATTCGACCGACTGACGCGTCTGGCGGACGGGTGGCACGAAGTGGACCCGAGCGACGGCATCCGAGAGGCCGCGGTGCGTTTTTTGCGCGTTCATCCTCTTCGTGCGGCCGACGCGCTGCAGCTGGCCGCCGCCTTTGTCGCAGCAGAGCGACGACCATCATCGCTCGAGTTGATCACGCTGGATGAGCGTCTTGCCGCGGCCGCTCGCAAGGAAGGCTTCGCGTTGGTTGAGGTTTCCCCGGTCGATTAGCACCAGGGCGGGACCCTTGCCTTCAAAGTGGCCCCACCGACCGCACGCGGGTCGTTGCGCTGTTGGAGTATGCGGACGCACCCACGCCGTTATGCGCCTGGATGCGGTAGACCCACGTTCCCGCTGCCTCGCTGCGCGCGTAGGTCCTGACATTCGCGCCGACGGTCGCGACCCGTGAGAACTGCAGGCTCTTGGCTTTCGCCGCGCGCTCGACGTGGAAGCCGCTCTCGTTCGACGCGTTATCACTCCAGTTGAGCGTGACGCCGCGGCCCGAGCTGGCCGTCGCAGTCAGGTTCGACGGAGCGGCTGGAGCGGTAGCACCCGGGTTGACGGTGATCGAGAGCGTGGCCGTATGAGTCGCACCCTGGTTATCGGTCACTGTGAGACGGGCCGAGTAGGTCCGGCGGTCGCATACGCGTGGTTCGTCGTCGAGCCGGTCCCGCTGCCGCCGTCCCCGAACGTCCACGCGTAGCTGACGATCGAGCCGTCCGGATCCGATGACCCGCGGCCGTCGAACGCCACTGCGAGCGGGGCAGTCCCGGAGGTTGGCGTGGCCGTCGCACTGGCAGCCGGCGGCTGGTTCGCCGGCGCGCCCGAGGTCGGCACCACGAACAGCGTGACGCTCTGAGCCGGCCCAGTTGCCGCGAATCCCTGGCCGGACACGGGGACATCCGCGAGACGCGTGATGGTATTCGACGCCGTCAGCTGCCAGGCCTGAGCTGCCGGGCCTGGAGAGAAGTTCGCAAGGTTCACCGTTACGGGCGTAGATCCCGAGAGTACTTTCGAGATCACCATCACCGTTACGGCACCATCGACCGAGCGCTCGCCGGTGAATACCGACAGGCTGTCGGCATTGGCGGTCGAAACGGCGCGCACGCGCGTATCACCGAAGGTCGAGCGATTCCCGTCGTAGTTGCGGTACATCTTCATCGCCTTGTAGGTCGGCGTGGTCGTCGCGGGGGTGGTCCAGCGCGCGCCCATGTCGAGCCCTTCGCGACCGAAAATGCCGTAGATATCCGCCTGGGTCGTGGCGCCGTTGATGTGATTCTCGGCGTCCCAGTTGTACTCGGTGATGCCAATCGGCGTGTCCGGGTAGTAATAGGTGCCCACCCAGGTACGCAGCCGCGGAATGAGCTGGACCCGGTCGTTGATCCACGTCTCGTCGGTGTAGGCCGGATCCCACAGCGAGCGCGTCGAGCGATTGCGGCGCAGCTGCATCCCGGTGCTGACGTCTCCGTCCGGCCAGGACTCACCGCCCTGCGGGTAGTAGTGAACGGTGAACGCGTCGATCACGCGGCGGCCGTCCAGGGCGGATCGCGTTCTCAGCTCCTGCAGCAGCCAGGCCAGGTAGTCCATCCCGCCGTGCGCCGCCCGGTCGGGCAGGAAGCCCCAGCCGTTCCTGGATCCGCATTGCTGGTCGTAGCCACTGAAGATGTAGCCGCTCCAGCCCCACTCCTCTGGACCGACGACGAGCGCACCGGGATCCACGTTTTTGATTGCACCGAATACGCGACCATCGAATCGCGTACCTGCGCCATCGTCGCGCCGGTCGGCCAGACATCGCGGTGAGTCGAATGCCAGAGGCTGTACTCGTTGTCGAGAACGTAGTACTTGAGCCCGCCGCCTGCGGCAGTGCCGAAGCGCTGGACGAAGTGCGAGACCCACGGCGGCCTGCAGTGTGGTGGTGTTCAGCACGTTGGCATCGAGCGGATTGTCACCAACCACCGGCTGCCCGCCCTTCATGCCGTTGCACGCCTCGGGAAACCACTGCCAGTCGCAATCGTCCTGGGCACCGTATAGGCGGCTATCGAAGCTCGCGAGCTTTGACCGGTTCGTGCCGAGCTTCGCGACGTATTCGATCATGGGGATCGTCACCATCGGCACGGCATTGCCCGACGGGCTGGTGAGGACGAAGTCGTCGCCGCTCTGCCCCGGCGTAGCGCTCGCTTCCGGAATGCTCTGAAAGTACCAGCCCTAGCCTCGGTTGTCGGCGTTCAGCTGCCAGTTGGACCGTGAGGTGTTGTTGCCGCCGTACCGGTGCAGCGGCGCGTTCAGGTCCTGCAGCTGCGCGGCCGTCGCGTATGCCACGCCGTAAATGGCGGGATCGATCGCCCGACGATTGGCGGCGACGTCGACCGTGATCGTGACCGCGGGGTTCTGAGCATGCAGAACCGTAACCGCCGCGGCAACCGCGGCAACCAGAAGGGCAGGTGAGGCGATCGGTCGGAAAGTCATATGGTCGTAAGCCGCCAAAGATTTCAAATGGTCGCGCACCACCCGCAGGCATGAAATGCGCGACGTCAATAACCCAGGTGTCAGGAATGAACCCACGCCATCCCGCAAACGGCGTTCCACTCACTATCCGTCGCACCTGATTCAGAAAGGGATCGCTCTACTCACCGGAAT
>JACDBQ010000870.1 GCA_013694845.1 Acidobacteriota bacterium | reverse complement strand
GCTGGACGTGGGCATGTCGGCGTGGTACGCCGAAGGGGGCATCCGTCTGATCGGGTCGCGACACGCTACGATCCGCCCGTACGTCGAAGCGACCGCCGGTGTCGCGCGGCTCAATCCGACAGTCGGTGTGGACGGCTGGGTCGGTGCATTGACCAACACGGGCCTGGCGTTCCTGAGCCGGACGGAGCCGCTCGTCGGCGCCGGCGGTGGCGTGATGGTCCAGGGCGGACCTGTGGTCGTGGATCTCGGGTACCGCTACAAGAAAATCTTCGCGAGCAGTGGGCTCGCCTCGGCCTTCTCGCTCGGCGCCGACGGCTTCAACGTGAATCAGGTGCGCGTGGGAGTTGGACTGAGGTTTTAGTCGACCGATGGGCTACCAAGCCTCCAACCTTCTGGTCCTGACCATCCGTCCAACCGGGTGATGACTCACAGCCTCCGTCCCATCCCACGTTTTCTGCTCTCTCTTGCCCTCGTCGTCGCGGCTGTTCCGCTGAGCGCCCAGATGGACGGCGCGTTCACGCTGCGCCAGAACGATCGGGACGACCGTGTGAACCTGAACCTGCAGCTCGCCGACGGGAGGTCCAACCACGGGCGCACCTTCGATCGGGCCGAATTTTCGGATGTCAATCCCACAGGCGACCGGATCACTCTCGCCCTCCGGCGCGCCGCCGGTAACTTCACCTTCGAGGGGCGCGGGACGATGGAGCGGGCATCGGGCTCGTACGACTTCGCGCCCAGCCCGGATTTCCGCCGGGAAATGGAACGCCTCGGCTTCCGTGACGTCGAGGACAACGCCCTCTTCGTCCTGGCGCTCGACGGCCTCACCATCGCGAACGTCAAACAGCTGCAAGGGCTGGTGTCGGACAAGCTCGATACCCCGCAACTCGTCCGCCTGATCAACCATGGTGCTGGTCTCCGGTATGTGCAGGCGATGACCGACGGCGGGTTCAAGAACCTCCAGTCCGCCGATTACCGGCGGGCCCGCGACCACGGTGTCTCCGCGGAGCTCGCGCGTGAAATGGCGGAGCTCGGAATGAAACTTCCTCTGGACGAACTGGTTCGCATGCGGGACCACGGCGTCAGCGCCGAATACGTCCGGGCCATGCGCGCCGCGGGACACAGGGTCGGGCACGAGGAACTGGTGCGGGCCCGCGATCACGGAGTGTCGGCCGACTTCGTTCGAAAGATGGCAGATCTCGGATACGGAGGTCTTGCGCTCTCGGAATATATACGGATGCGGGATCATGGCGTGTCGCCGGACTACGTCGAGGCGTTGCGAGACGCAGGTCTCTCCAAAGTGTCCTCGAGCGAACTGGTGCGCCTGCGCGATCACGGTATTTCGGCCAGTTACGTTCGTCGGACCAAGGAACTGTTCAAGGAGACGCCGTCGGTGGAGCAGATCATCCGGCTGCGGACGCGCGGCGATATCGGCGGATAACGGCACACGAATCATGAACCCTTCGCGCTTGCGACCGCCGCGAGGTCCCGCAGGTTGTCCGCGCGCCCCAGCACGACCAGCTGATCGCCGGCCCGCATGACCATCTCCGGAGGCGGATTGAACTCCATCCGGCCGTCCGTTCGCTTGATGCCGACCACGACGACGCTGAAGCGCTGGCGGAGCGCGGCATCGATCAGCGATCTGCCGACGAAGGCCGCGTCGGGGCCGATCGTGACCTGTTCGATGTTCAGTTCGAGGTTCTCGGAGCTGGTGACGATCTGGACGAAGTCGACCACCGCCGGGCGCAGCGCGGTCTGAGCGAGCTGCAAGCCACCGATCTGGTACGGAGAGACGACCCGGTTGGCGCCGGCGCGCGTCAGCTTGACCTTGGCATCCTCGGTTTCGGCGCGGCCGATGATGAACAGATCGGGCCGCATCAAGCGCGCCGACAGCACCGCGTAGACGTTCTCCGCGTCGCTGCCCACGGCGGCGATCAACCCGCGGGCCCGGAGGACGCCGATCCGGCTGAGCGCCTGCTCGCTCGAGGCGTCCGCCTCCACCGCGAGATAGCCCGACTCCAGGGCTTCGTGGACGCGATCCGGATTGCGTTCGATGATCACGAACGGGATCCGCTGGCGTGCGAATTCGTCGGCGATGATCCGGCCGATCCGGCCGAAGCCGCAGATGATGAAGTGTTCCGTGAGCTCGTCGAGCATTCGTTCACGCCGCCTGATCACCCACCGGTGCTGCAGATCTCCCTCGACCACCCGGGCCATGACGAAGGAGAAGGTATAGAGGACGGTCGCGACGCCGACAGTCAGCACCCCCATGGTGAAGAATTCACCGGTGCGTGACATCGGATGGACTTCTTTATACCCGACCGTCGTGATCGAGATGACGGTCATGTAGAGGGCGTCCTGAAAGCCCCACCCCTCGATCAGCATGTAGCCGGCGGTGCCGCTGATGATGACCAGCACCAGCATCAGCAGCGACCGGCGGCCGCCCGCCGCCGCCCCCGGGTCCGTCAGGACACGTTCAAGACGTCGCAGGACGGCTGTCCGCGAAGCGGATGACGGACCCAGGTCGTTGGGGCGATTCGACACTCGATGCTGACGAGCACTCTACCACCCGGGCACCGCCCGGCGCAGCCGGTCACAGGTGGGGTAGGCCGCAGACCGTCGCTCTGGTTCCCGATCCGCGGGATTCCTGTTGCGACTAGACTGTTGCGCACCCTTGGAGCTTGTAAGCGGCCTCGCCTTCGTCGGCATCCTGGTGACCCTCACCCTGGTCCTGCCGGTTCTCTCGTTTTACCGGGCGCGTCGGGCGGTCACGATCGCTGAGGGCCTTCGCGCGCGGCTCGATGCCCTCGAGCGCAGGATCGACGCACTGGCCGCCGAACGATCGCAGCCAGCGGTCGATGCGGAGCTGCACATCGATCTGGCGTTTCCTCGTCCGGTGGTCGTTTCAGAGCCTCATCCTGTCGCTGAGGCACCACCGCCACCAACACCAGTCCCACCGAGGCCCGCGCCCGTCGCATCGTCAGCTGATCTCGCGGCCGTCAGTGGCGCGGACCTCGAGCAGATGATCGGCGGCCGCTGGCTGCTGTACGTCGGCGTGGCGGCCCTCGTCCTCGGCATGAGCTACTTCGTCAAGTTCGCTTTTGACAACGGGTGGATCAGTGAGCGATTGCGGGTGACGGCGGGCGGGCTCGCCGGGTTGGTGCTGATCGGCGCGGGCGTGCGGTTCTGGTCGCGCGGCCTGGCGCTGTTCGGGCAGGCCCTGGCGGGCGGTGGAATGGTCGTGCTGTACGTGTCCATCTATGCCGCGCTGCACTTCTACGCCCTGCTCACACCCACGCCGGCATTCGGCCTGATGGCGATCGTGACGGCTGGCGCCGCGTATCTCGCGGACCGGCAGCGCTCGCAACCACTGGCGGTCCTCGCGTTGCTCGGAGGTTTCGCGACGCCGCTGCTCGTGGGGGGCCGCCAGGATTCGCAGGTCGTTCTCTTCACCTACATCGCGATCCTGATCTCCGGCGCCGCGCTGCT
>JACDBQ010000855.1 GCA_013694845.1 Acidobacteriota bacterium | reverse complement strand
GGGCTACGGGTTGAGGCGGCGGCGGCGCCGGCGTGCTCGGCTGTGTCGCCGGGGTGTTCGCGGGTGCCCCGGGCGAAACGGCCGTGGACTTGGACGCGCAGGCCGCGAGGGTGAGCAGCCCGGCGGCAATCGACGCGTAAACAGCTGATCTCATCGTCAGGACTCCGTTCAACGGGATGGGGCCGTAAGCATTTTCTGCATGCGCTCTATTTCGGTCGTCTGGTCGGCGTACAAGTCCGACGCGAATTTATAGAGGTCGTCATCCTGCAAGGCACCGTGTGAGTCGAACAGGTCGTCCACCATCTTGAGCGCGCCCTCGTGATGGCGGATCATGAACATCAGGAACAGCCGGTCCCATTCGGTGTCGCGGGACTTGTCGAGCTGCCCCAGCTCCGCCGCGCTCAGCATACCGGGCATGAGCATGTCGTGCTCCATGCCATTCATCTTCATCCGATGATGCGTGGCGTTGGCCTCCGGCACCGGCTGACCGCGGTCGCGGAGCCAGTTCCGCATCGACTCGATCTCGTCGCGCTGACCCACGACCAGCCGCTCGCAAAGCGTCCGAACCTCTGGACGCGCGCCGTGTGACGCAGCCCACCCGGCGATCAGCACCGCCTGGGCGTGGTGGGGAATCATCCCGGTCATGAACTCGACGTCGGCCGGGCTGTAGGGCTGGCGAACCAGCTCCGGCCGCGCGATCGGCTGTGCTGCCTGCGCGGGCGGCTGACCGGCCTGTCCGGTGGCGCGAAGGTTGGATCCGGCGGCAGTCAGGCTGACAAGGCTGGCAACGACGAGTCCCGGTATGGGCGTTCGCATGTCGTCCTTTTGAGGCGCGGCCGGACTCGCTTCAGGAGCCTGCTTTCGTGATCGGCGTGACGATCACCTTTCGAAACATCACCTTGCCGTGGTCCCCCTGCAGCATGATCGGACCGGCTTCTGTCTCATTGGCGTCGAGCGCCCCGCCCGTAATCCCGTCGATGACCGCGTTGTCCTGAACTTTCTGGCCGTTGAGCACCACGGTCACGCGATTGCCGACGACGATCGCTTCCATCGTCTGCCACTCGCCGGCCTTCTTGCTGGCGTTCACTGACGGCGGCGTGCGGCCGTAGATCGACATGTGGCTCTGGAGCGTGATCGGCTGTCCGGCGTCGTCGAGCAGCTGCAGCTCGTACCGGCCGCGGACGTAGATACCGCCGTTGCTGCCGGCGGCGATGGCGTACTCGGCCTCGAATTTGAAATCCTTGAACGTCTGTTTGGAGACGAGATTGTTTCCGCTCTTGTCGGCACTGCTCAGCACGCCATCGGCAACCGACCAGTTCACGGGGTTCTGCTTGTGCTGCACGCCCCAGGCGTCCATGGTCGACCCGTCGAAGAGCTGGACCGGCGCGCCGTAGGAGTGCCGCGCGTTCGCATTCACCGCCGGCCACGAGGGCGGACGCACGCCCACCCAGTTGATCATCTGCGGGGGCTGGGTGGCGTCGCGGCGCGCGATCGTCGTCGTGCCGGTGAGGCGACCGTCAACGATGCGGGCACGCCAGACGGGCGGGGCCGGCTGGCCCTCCCGGGGTGCGTTCGAGAACACCAGTTCGCCGTTGTCGAGGCTGATGTTGGGCAGATCATAGGGACTGCTGGCCCGGTTCAGAAAGCGGCCTTTCAAAGTGCCGCCTTCCTGGGTCACCTCGAGCCAGTACACGACCCCGGTATTCTCACCGGTCCCGGTCATGTTCCACTTCCCAAGGAAGGGGGTGACGTCGGACTGTGGCGGCAGAGACAACGCCAGCAACGTGAAAGCGATCAATGTGCGCATTTACCAGCCTGTCCTGTACTCGCGGGTGAGCAAGTCGTTGTAATTGGGGCCGTCCGGCGGGGGTGTGTTGGTGATCCGCACGTTGGCAGCGTCGTAATGGATCTTCGTGCCGGCGCGCAGCGAGACGATGCCGAGCAGCATGACCTCGGTGAGCCGGGCGGCGTACTCGATGGGGCTCGAGATCTTCTGCTTGCCCTGGATCGATTCGATCCAGTTCATCTCGTGGCCGCCGGTCATCCCGAAGGGGACCCTGGCCAGCACCGGCGATGGCGGCTTGGTCGATTTGTGCAGGGACGCGGGCAGGAGGCGCGGGTTCAGACCGTAGGTGTCCTGAAGCATCTTCCCTTTGCTGCCGACGTAGAGAATCCCTCCCTGCCCGTTGAGCGCCTTCTCGTGCTCGACGGGGCGTGGCGGCGTGAGGTTGCCATCGTACCAGGTGAGCCTCACCGGCGGCTTCCCTCCGCGCGCCGGGAACTCGTAGTAGGTCATTGTCGCATCCGGGTAGGACACCTTATTGAACGGCGTCGACACGGTTTCGATCGTGGTGGGATACCCCAGGTCCAGCGACCAGAACGGGTGGTCGATCAGATGCGCGCCCATGTCGCCGAGCGCGCCCTGCCCCCAGTCGACCCAGCCGCGCCAGTTGAATGGATGATAGACCGGGTGATACGGCACGTCCTGCGATACGCCGAGGAAGAGATTCCAGTCCAGTCCGTCGGAGACGGGGTACTGCCCCATCGCGGCGGCGAGCCGGCGGTCGATCGCGGAGCCGTTCCAGCCAAGCGGCCGGTCGGGATCATCGGCCAGCGGTTGGGAGGGACGCGGCAGGCCCTGCGGCCAGTACGCCAGTGGACGGTTCGTCCAGACGTGCACTTCACGAACGTCGCCGATGGCGCCGGACGTGATGTATTCGTACCCGAGCCGTGCGTCGTCGCTCGAATGCCCCTGGTTGCCCATCTGGGTGACCAGTTTGGGGTTGGCGGCAGCCGCTTTCGCCAGTGCCCGCGCTTCGGTGACGGCCCAGCAGAGCGGCTTCTGGATGTAGACGTGCTTGCCCGCCTGCATCGCGGCCAGGGCGATGGGCGCGTGCATGTGATCCGGGGTCGCGATGATGACCGCGTCGATGTCCTTTTGCTTTTCGAGCATGACGCGGTAGTCGCCGTAGCGCTGCAGGCGCGGCGTGTGAACGGTGTTGATGCGATCGATGTCGGCGATGACCCGGTCCAGCGAGGCGACGCGCGAGGTGTTGCCGGCGGTCGACGCCGCTTCACGGCTCTTGCGCTCGCGATCGATGTCGGTAGTGAAGTTGGCGATCGATCGCTCCATCAGCCTGGCATCGACATCGCACGCCGCGACCCAGTTGTGGCTGGCGGCATTGCGGGTGTTGACGCGACCCATGCCGTAGATGCCGCAGGTCGCGAAATGGACCAGATCGCTCGGTGCCTGGTAGCCGCGTCCGAGCACGTGCCGCGGCACGATGACCAGCCCCGCGGCGGTCGTGGCGGCGGTCGAAACGAAGGCGCGGCGGGAAATGGTCACGTTCAGGGCTCCTCGCGCGGGATGCTATTACGTTTCCGATTTACAATCCACCTTCTGTGCAGATCATTGCGAACCGCAGAACCCACGACGTGTGCGTCATCGGGTCTGGCGCCGGCGGGGGGATGGCCGCCAAGGTGCTGACCGAAGGGGGCGCCGACGTGGTGATGCTCGAGGCCGGGCCGATGTGGGATCCCGTCAAGGACGCCTACATGTTCAAGTGGCCCTACGACTCGCCCCGGCGCGGCGCTCCCACGCCGCGGCAGGAATTCGGCGAGTTCGATGCGTGCTTCGGCGGGTTCACGATCGAAGGCGAGCCGTACACCCGGGGGCCGGGCACCACGTTCGACTGGTACCGGGGACGGATGCTGGGCGGCCGCACGAACCACTGGGGCCGCATCTCGCTGCGGTACGGGCCCGACGATTTCCGGCGGCGCAGCCTCGACGGCCTGGGTGACGACTGGCCGATCACGTATGAGGATCTGAAGCCGTACTACGACGAGGTCGACAGGTTCATCGGTATCTTCGGCACGAACGAAGGGCTGCCCAACGAGCCGGACGGCATCTTCATGCCGCCGCCGAAACCCCGCTGTTACGAGTTGATGATCAAGCAGGCCGCCGACGCGCTGGACATCACCTGCGTGCCGAGCCGGATGTCGATCATCACGAGACCGCACAACGGCCGCATCGCCTGTCACTACTGCGGTCAGTGCAACCGCGGCTGTTCGACCCACTCGAATTTTTCGTCGCCGTCGGTGCTGATTCCCCCGGCGCTGGCGACCAAGCGCCTGACGATCCAGACCGACGCCATGGCGCGCGAAATCACGATCGGCAAGGACGGCCTGGCCACTGGCGTCAGCTACATCGACAAGAAGACCGGCCGCGAGAATCACGTGCGCGCGAGGGTGGTGGTGCTGGCGGCGAGCGCGTGTGAATCCGCGCGGATCCTGCTCAACTCCCGGTCCGCACCGCTTCCCGACGGCGTGGGGAACTCCAGCGGCAACGTCGGCAAATACCTCATGGACAGTACCGGAGTCGGCGTCACCGGGTTCATCCCGAAGCTGATGGACGTGCCGCCGCACAACGAGGACGGCGTGGGCGGGATGCACCTGTACATGCCGTGGTGGCTCGACAATAAGACGCTGCCGTTCCCGCGCGGGTATCACATCGAAGTCGGCGGCGGGCGCCGCATGCCGAGCTACGGCTTCATGGGCAACATCCACCTGTATGCGGGCACCCAGGGGTCCGGCACGCCTCCGGCCGGCGTGGGCTACGGCAAATCGCTCAAGGACGACTACCGCCGCTTTTATGGGTCGACCGTCGGCTTCGCCGGCCGCGGCGAGATGATTCCCAACGAGAAGAGCTACTGCGAGCTCGATCCGGCGGTCGTGGACAAGTTCGGCATTCCCGTCCTCCGCTTCCATTTCCGGTGGACCGAGCACGAGAACCTGCAGGCGAAGCACATGCAGGAGACCTTCCGCGCGATCATCACCGAGATGGGCGGACGGCCGATGACCGACGTGCCGGAGGCCGACACCGGCTACGGGATCCTGGCCGGCGGCCGCATCATCCACGAGATCGGCGTGACCCGGATGGGCCAGGACGAGAAGGCATCGGTCGTCAACCCGAACTGCCAGGCGCACGACGTGAAGAACGTGTTCGTGGCCGACGGTGGGCCGTTCGTCTCGCAACCCGACAAGAATCCGACCTGGACGATCCTGGCGCTCGCCTGGCGCACGAGCGACTACATCCTCGAGCAGCGGCGCACCGGGAGCATCTGATGGCGACAATCGACCGACGGCAGGTTCTGCAGCTTCTTGGTTCCGCGCCTCTGGCCGCGGGCTTCGCCTGGACAGAGACCGAGGTCGGCGTGGCACAGCGTCAAGCGCAGCAGGCCCGTCGTACGCCGACGTTCAAGCCCGCCTTCTTCACCGCGCGCGAATACGCCACGGTGGTCGTGCTCGCGGAGATGATCATCCCGAAGGACGAACGGTCAGGCGGAGCGACCGAGGCGGGGGTTCCGGAGTTCCTCGATTTCATGATGCTCGATCAGCCCGCCAGGCAGGTGCCGATGCGAGGCGGACTCGCCTGGCTCGACCAGGAGTGCAACCGCCATTTCAACAAGACGTTCGTGGCCGCCGCTGACGCCGAGCGGCGCGAGGTGCTCGATCGGCTCTCCGGTCTGGAGCCGGTGCGCGGTGGACCGTCGCACGGCGTGGCGTTCTTCCGGAGCTTCCGCGACCTGGTCGCAACCGGTTTCTGGACCAGCAGGATGGGCATCGAAGACCTGCAGTTCAGCGGCAATGTGTTCGTGGCGGAATGGAATGGCTGTTCAGAGGACGCCTTGAAGAAGCTCGGCCTCTCCTGAACTACCACATGTGCCACGGGGTCGACGGCTCCCCTGCCGCGAGGAAGAAGAAGTAGATGGCTGGCACGGTCAACGTGGCGCTCATCGGGTATGCGTTCATGGGCAAGGCCCACAGCAACGCCTACCGCCAGGTGACGCCATTCATGTCACCTAGGCTCGAGCCACGCATGAAGGTGATCTGCGGACGCACGCAGGACAAGCTCGAGGCGGCCGCCCATCAGTACGGCTGGGAAGAAACATCCACCGACTGGCGAGCCACCGTGCGGCGCACCGACATCGACCTCGTCGACATCAGCACTCCGGGGGATCTGCACGCCGAGATCGCGATCGCGGCCGCCCGGGCCGGCAAGGCGGTGTTCTGCGAAAAGCCGCTCGCCAACTCGGTCGCCGAAGCGCGGAAGATGGTCGCCGCCGTCGAGAAGGCGGGAGTCGTCCACATGATCTGCCACAACTATCGCCGCATCCCCGCCGTGCTGCTGGCGAAGCAGTTGATCGATTCGGGCAGGATCGGCACGATCCGGCATTTCCGCGGCACATACCTGCAGGACTGGATCGCCGACCCGATGTTCCCGCTGGTCTGGCGCCTGGACCGCGAGCAGGCCGGGTCGGGCGCCCTCGGGGACCTTGGCGCCCACGTCGTCGATCTGGCGCGGTTCCTGGTGGGCGAGATCACCGAGGTGTCAGGCCACCTCGAGACCTTCGTCCAGGAGCGGCCGCTGGCGGCCAACTCGCGTAAGCGCGGCCGGGTAACCGTGGATGATGCGTCGATCGCGCTGGCCTGTTTCGAGAACGGCGCCATCGGCACGATCGAAGCTACGCGGATGGCACCGGGGCGCAAGAACTGGAACCGATTCGAGATCAACGGCAGCAAGGGAACGGTCGCCTTCGACCTGGAACGAATGAACGAGCTCGAGGTCTATCTCGAATCCGATGACGTCGAGGTGCGTGGCTTTCATCGCGTGCTCGCCACGGAGCCGGAGCATCCGTTGGTGAAGTCATGGTGGCCACCCGGCCACGTCATCGGCTACGAGCACACCTTCATCCACACGGTCTACGATCTGCTCGAGGCCATGGCCGACGGCCGCGTGCCATCGCCGAACTTTCACGACGGCCTGAAGAACCAGCTGGTGCTCGCCGCGATCGAAAAGTCGGCGACGACGAGACGATGGGTGTCGGTATGAAGCTTGGGGTGTTCACCGTCCTGTTCGGCCGCAAGCCCTTTGAGGAGATGCTCGACTACGTGGCCGAGCTCGGCGTCGAGGCCGTCGAGATCGGCACCGGTGCCTACCCGGGGAACACCTACTGCCGGCCGGCCGAACTGCTGGCCAGCAGCACGAAGCTCGAAGCGTTCTCCGAGGCGATCAAGCGCCGCGGGCTGGTCATCAGCGCTCTCAGCTGCCACGGCAACCCGGTCCACCCGCAGCGGACGCGCGCCCGGGCCGATCACGATGTGTTCATGCAGACGCTGAAGCTGGCGCGCAGGCTCCACGTCGGCACCGTGATCACGTTCAGCGGGTGCCCCGGGGGAGGGCCGCAGGCCAGACAGCCCAACTGGATCGTGTCGCCGTGGCCGCCCGAATTTTCCGACATGCTCGAATGGCAGTGGCGGGAGCGCGTGATCCCGTACTGGAAGGACGCGGCAAAGGCAGCGCGATCGGCAGGCGTCAGGATCGCGATCGAGATGCACCCGAACTTCATCGCCTACAATCCCGAATCGATGCTGCGCTTGCGGGACGTGGCGCCGGACACGATCGGCTGCAATTTCGATCCCAGCCACATGATCTGGCAGCAGATCGACGTTACCTCGGCGATCCGGGTACTGGCGGGATCGATCTTCCACGTCCATGCGAAAGACTGCCGGGTCGATCGGGCGAACACCATGCGCAACGGCGTGCTCGACTCGAAGAACTACACCAAGGAGAGCGAGCGGTCCTGGATCTTCAGAACCGTCGGCTACGGCAGCGATGCGATCTTCTGGAAGGACCTGGTCAGCAACCTGCGCATGGGCGGCTACGACCACGTGCTCAGCATCGAGCACGAAGACAGCCTGATGTCTGGGGCTGAAGGCTTGAAGAAGGCGATTGCCTTCCTCAAGCCCGTGCTGATTGCCGAGCCGGCAGGCGAGGCGTACTGGGCCTGAACAGCGCCAGCGAGGACGGCCCCTCACCGCCTGATCGCTGATCGCTGATCGCGCAGTGGCTGCACCGAGCGGCCGCGGTACATTTCGCGCTCCCCGCGCGCATTCATCTTCGAACGAAGAACACAACTTCGGAGGTGGTCAGATGATGATGCGGAGATTACCGGACATCGCGATCCGGGAGTGCGTCGGGGAATTGCGTGCGGCCTGCCGGCTGCCGATCGATCAACAGGCGCTGGACGTGCTGGTCGAGCGGCTGCGTCACAACTTCGAGCGTATCCTGGCCCACCCGGACGGCGTGAAGCGCTGGGCCGATCACGGCCAGCGCATGCGCGACAACGCACGGCACCTTGGGGCGCTCGCCGACTTTTATGGGAACCGTGAGCGGGTCGTCAGCGTGGACGCGCTGAACCGCGCATTCCAGGCGATTCGCGAAGATTGCACGGTTCGTGCGGAGAGCACGCCGCTGGCATACGAGTACTGCCGCCCGCCCGGGACGCTCGATCCCGAAGACTCCGTCCGCGGTGAAGAGTCGCAGCCCGTCCGGGGCCGCGCGCCCGAACCCGTCTAGCTGAAGCCGATCGACCCGCCGTGGCACGGCTCTCAGGCGCGAAGCGCCGCCGGTGAAGAGGAGACGTGTCACGGCGGATGCCCTTCCCGGAGCCATCCCGAATCAACCCGTGTGGTCAATTTCTGAGGAGTGCCTGCAGATGCGCGGAGTCATGAGCGTGCTCATCCTGATCCTTGTCCTTACCCTGGCGCCAACCTCACCGCTGGTTGCCCAGACACCGGCCGGCGGCAGCATAAGTGGAGTCGCCAGAGATGAGCAGGGCGCGGTGGTGCCCGGCGTGTCGGTCTCGGTGGCGAGCGACTCGGCCCCGGGCGCGCAGCGGGCGACGACCGACCGCGTGGGACATTATCGGCTGGCCGGTCTCCCGCCTGGCGAGTACATCGTCACGGCGGAGCTGCAGGGGTTCGCGACGTTCGTGCGGCCGGCCGTCGTTCTTCGCGCCGGCCTCAACGTGCCGGTGGACATTCCGATGAAGGTCGGCCGCGTCGGCGAGATCGTGGAGGTGCGCGCCGAGTCGCCGCTGCTCGAGACCCGAACCGGCACGCAGTCGGTCAACGTCAGCGGCGAGCTGCTGCGGAGTGTTCCGCTGTCGGAGGGCCGAGAATGGTTCGCCGCACTGGCGGTTGCGCCCGGTGTCGTGACGACTGAGTTTGCCGGTTCGAAACAGTTCTACATTCGCGGTTCGGAACCCACCGCGACGATCGTCCAGCTCGACGGGGTCGACGTGACGGCATCGGCCAAGGCCGGTGTGACCTATCTCCACCTGAACACCGACGCCATAGCCGACATCCAGATTCAGACCGGTGGCGTGCGCGCGTCCGCACCGATCGGCAGCGGGGGTGTCATCAGCATCGCGACGGTCAGCGGGACGAACCGGGTGAAAGGGGCGACCACGCTGTTCGTTCAGCCGCGGCAGTGGAACGATTCGAATCAACCGGGTGGGACCAGCACGAGCATCGAGCAGACGCAGATTGACCTGACGCTGGGCGGGCCGATCGTCAAGAACCGTCTGTGGGCGTTTGGATCGTATCGGCGAAGCGACGTCAAGACGGGCATCAGCCGGACGGCCGGGCAACTCCAGATACTCGAAGCGCTGATCAGCGGATTCGAGCCGATCGATTCCACGAGGAAGGCAAACTTCTGGTTCGGCAAGCTGAACGCGCAGGCCGGCGCGCACCACGTCTCGGGCTTCTACCAGAAGGACACCAATCCGCTGTTCGACATCCTGCCCAACGGTCAGAATCCCTTTGGTCAGGCCACCGGGGGCATGGCGGCGTCGGTGCGGATCTCTTCGGCGTGGACCAACCGTCTGACCACGTCGCTCGGGGCCAGCTATAACGACAAGGACCGTCAAACGCTCGATTGGCAGGTCGAGGGTCCCAACATCCGCGTCTTCGACGGCACGATCGCCGCCGGCGGCCGGCTCGCCGGCAACGGCCAGCTCGCCAGCCTGGGGGCTCCGGTCCTGTCGCGGCTGACACAGCCGAACGAAAAGCTCACATTCGCCTTGGACACGACACTCTATGCGTCGCACCGTTCGACGAC